>CAIJOE010000059.1 GCA_903822245.1 uncultured Actinomycetes bacterium | reverse complement strand
GGGTTGCATCGGCGCCAGGATCAACTGAAAAGAAAAGCCCGTGCGATGAAAGTTTTTCATTTAATAACATTCGAGTCAGGCCAGCTTGAACGCGCACCAATAAATCTTCGCCGCGAATTTCAAGAACTTTATTCATATTAGTTAGATCAAGACTGACGCCACCGTATATAGGAAGTGTGTGGCCCTCGAGAGATGAGCCGGCACCAAATGCAACAACTGGGATTCTATTTTCGTTGCAATACGCAAGAATTTTGGAAACTTCTTCAGTGGTATTAACCATTACAACGGCAGATGGATTTACTGGTGGAAATGCGGATTCATCGCGCCCGTGCTGATTTAAAACAGATTCAGTAGTTGAAACCGAGCCAGTGGTAAGGGTTTTGAGGTGATCGATTTGCGCAGGCGTTAATTCAACGCGCTTTAAGAACATAGCCCGACCTCCCCAACCTTCGCTAGCAGAACTCTAGCGGTGGCGCATCCAAAAATACTTATGGATTAATCATTGGGTCAGGCAGGTAATGCGCTTCAGGCATGCGCACCATTTTTCATAATCATAATGGTGATCATTGCGCACTTATTTTTAAATGGCGAACATTTCTTGGTAAGCGTTTCTCCCATACCAACAACCGAGATCTTCAGCCCGGGATACGACTTAGCCATAACCGCAGCGGCGGCTTGTGCGCGTTGCTTGGAAAGTTTCAAGTTATAACCCACTCCGCCGCCTGGTTGAGCAAAACCCGAAATCGTGATTGCCGCAACTGAGTTCAAATTCCAATTTTTCAACACTCCCATTGAAAGTGATGAGAGCTTGTTAGAGTTAAGTGCGAACGAGACTGGCTGAACAGCGCCGGGGACAACTGGAACGGGCTTATCAAAATTGCCGACCTTATCTAACTTTATTTTCCATTGCGCATGAAGAACCAGCGTCAAGTTTTTTGTAATGTTGATCGATTGTCCATCTGTGTAAGAAACTCCAGCATCATCTTTCCAACCTTGGAAAGTAAAAGTTGGGAGCGTTATTGTGTTCATGGGGAGGGTAACTGTCGGAGCATTACCAGTTAGACCAGTCATAGTTCCTTGCCCGCCATTTGGATCAAAACTGATGGCGTAAAGATTTGTAACTGCAACAACAATTTGTAAGGCAACCGTGGCAGTCGCAGTTTCAACTGGACTCGCGGCAGTTACTTCGTAGTTGGAGGTGCTTAACGTTGCTACCGGAGTTCCTGTAATTACACCGCTAGCGCTATTAATCGTGAGGCCTGCTGGAAGAGCAGGGGCAATCGAATAGACGGGTGTCTTTGTGAAGTTTGTTGTTACATAAGTTGCTGTTGGTACTAACGGTATTCCCACATAACCGGTAATGGATTGGGCCGCTGGCTGTAATGATTTAGTGATTACCGTCGTCGGAGTTACCAGAATAACAACTGTTGCGGTAGCCGAACTTGACCCATCATTCGCGGTGACTGTGAATTGCTTCAGTGCTATAGGCGTTGTTGAGGTGCCAGAAATAACCCCAGTTGCAGAATTCAAAGCAAGCCCAGCTGGGAGAGCTGGCAAAATTGAGTAGACAATGGGCGTTTTAGTAAATCCGGTTGCAGTGTAAGCAATCGAGGGCGTTAATGCTGTTCCAACAACTCCAGAAATGGTCTGGACCAGTGGCGTTAATGATACGGCTGGCTTTACGATGTAGTTCAATGTGATAGCTGCGGTTGCAGATAGGTTTCCAAGACTTGCGGTAACGGTGTAACTTCCAGTTGCAACTGATGTAGGTGTTCCAGTTATTACACCTGTTGCTGGATTGATTGTTAAGCCAGCAGGAAGAGCTGGCACTATTGAATATGACGGTGCCCCGCCGAAGTTTGTCGGAATATAGGTTGCAGATGCTGAAATAGCATCTCCGACATATCCTGTGAGCACCTGTGTTGCGGGGGCTAGCGATAAAGCCTGTTGATTTACTGTCAATATAGATGTCGCAGTTGTATCCAAGTTCGCAAATGCCACCGAACCCGTGCAAGAAATAGGAAGCGTGGTTGGCCCTGTTGTTGTAAGAGTGTATGAAGAAGTACATGTTACAGAGAGATTAGAAAGCGTTGTTTTGTTCAAGGCTGTCGATGGATCAGTCGCATTGGTGCGAATCGAATATGTGTAGCTTGGACTACTCCCGGCACTTACTGAAACCGCATCAGGCACAACAAACCAGGTCGGTAATTGAGTTGTAACTTTTGGTGCGACGCCAAGTCCCCAAATTGCATGAGATTGAAAGTATTGGCCTGTTCCAGAAGCAAAACCAAACTTGAAGTAAGTGGTTTGCTTGAATTTTTGCGGTACAGCTACAGTTAATTTCAGCGCAGTGCTGAGTGACTGATCTGGACTGCCACTTTTCCATGTATAAACATTGATCTGGGGAGATGCGTCGGTGGATGGATCAACAATGATTCGAACTGGTCGACCTGCTGCGGAGCGACTTTGAGTTGAATTGCCGAAGTAGTCAGCTCCTGCACTTATTCCGCCAAGATAACAAAACCCAGAACTTCCATTTCCCGTCGCGCTAGTATCAGGTCCACGCACTGCAATAGCAAATGCTCCGAGATCCCCACCCCTAACACCATTGCCTAGAGCAACGTTGGCAGGGGTGTTCTCGAGACAAGTTTCGCGAGGAATTGGTTGATCAAGTGAGTTTGTAAAGTTCATGTAGCGATCGAAGCCAATTCCGAAGAGTCCACCAGGTACACCTTCATAGCCGAGTCCGCCGCCAAAAGCGCCCACAGTGTCCGTTGTGTTTTCACCATTCTTGACAAAAAAAGACATTCCGTCCGCTGGGATATTTCCATCCACTCCATACTGGGCTTGGTAGAAAGAAATATCTAAGCCACCACTTGTTGGAAATTTTTGGTTATACAACATAGACGTTGATTGGTATTGCGCACTTCCCGTGAGGATCAGTGCGCCATTGCCAGGTGTGTCAATTGGGCTTGCAGCGCAACCAGAAAGACTTGTTCCTCCAGCAAGATTTAATGTTGTTGTTGAACTTGCCGCCGTTAGGCAAGGTGGGATTGAAGGTCCAGAGTGATTGTCTGGAGTCCTGTTCGCATAGCTAAGTGTCCAGTTTGAGGGATTAAACAGAGTTGCACCTGTGAACGGCTCATTTAGCGATGCGGGGGCAGTTGCGAGTGCAGCAGGTACGTTAAAGGCAACGCTGACTGATGCAATGAGAGTTAGCGCAAGTGTTTGACAGATTCTTTTCACAGATTTTTCCTTCGCTCCGGTCCATGGCTCGTCGCCGTAAAACGTTGCCAAACCCTATGGGATGATTTCTTTAATTTCCAATCAAAATGCGGGAAATTTAGGTGAATTTCATTTGCCAAGCCAGCAAGTTCAGGGTGGGCCCCGTCGGGATCGAACCGACGACCCACGGATTAAAAGTCCGTTGCTCTACCGACTGAGCTAGAGGCCCCAGGCGCCAAATTACGGCGTGATGGTGGAGTCTATATGAATCTTAAGAATGCCATTTCACCCCAAAAAGGTGTTGATCAAGTATGAATTTGTGCGCACAAAAACTAAAAAGAGCCAAGAGTTTGTCCTTGGCTCTTTTTAAGTTAGCTCTAACTACTTAGTTGGAGTCGCCGCCGGTCCTGGATTCGCTGCCTTCGCAGCATCATTAGCTGCCTTTTTTGCAGCTTGCTTTGATGCCTTGGTTGCGGCTTTCGCAGCATCATTCGCTGCCTTGGTTGCGGCTTTCGCAGCATCATTCGCTGCCTTGGTTGCGGCTTTCGCAGCATCATTAGCACTTTTCTTTGCTGCCTTATTTGCGGCGTTCGCTGCCTCATTAGCTGCCTTATTTGCAGATTGCTTTGCTGCCTTATTTGCCTCATTAGCTGCCTTATTTGCAGTTTGCTTAGCTGCCTTATTTGCGGCGTTCGCTGCCTCATTAGCTGCCTTATTTGCAGTTTGCTTTGCTGCCTTATTTGCGGCGTTCGCTGCTTGGTTGGCCGCCTTGTTCGCACCGTTAGCTGCTGGACCAGTTTGAGATTGAGGTGCTACAGGTGCAGGTGTATCTGCGAACGAGAATGTTGGTGTGGCAATAAAGATTGCCGCACAAAGTGTAGAAATTCCGAACTTCAATGTGTTTTTCATAAAGAAATCGTTTCATGACCTGCGTCAATTTGAAACTAAATTTGATGAATTTTAGATTAAAACTTGCTGAGACTTTTAGCAAAACCTCTCAGCAAGTTGGTTTTGCGTTAAACGCTAATCCCCGTGCGCAGCCTTTGTAATTCGATCACGAATCGCCTCTGCCAGGCCATCGCCTTCGGGAAGAATGACGGCAATCTTTGTTAATTCGCGGGCATCACCTTCGCGAAGTGCGGCATATAAATCGCGTGCATATTGCTCGACAGTATTTGGTGAGGCAAGTCGGATTGCACCAGTTGGTGTTGTAATTGTTGCGAGCGCAATAAATCCTTCACCACTTTCAGCCATCGCATTTATAACGACTTGTGCCTTCGGCGAATAGTGTGAATCCAGAGCACCTGAAACACGGATCTCTGTTTTCTCCTCGCTTACTACAGCAAGCCCGGTGGTTTCTTCAATCATCTCTTTTGTT
>CAIJOE010000058.1 GCA_903822245.1 uncultured Actinomycetes bacterium | reverse complement strand
TAACCAGATTTCCTAGAAGTGAGAGGCTCGAGGCGAATCCTGCGACTTTTAAGAATTTTCTTCGATCCAACTCGGAGAGATGAAAGATTTCATGTTCATGCCCGTTGTTGTTCATTTATTTCTCGCTCTTTACTTTGGTTTAACAACATAACTATGTGCAAGTTGCAGATTTTTGCGAGCAGTATCCTGAGGTCTGGCCGCTAGGAAATATTCAACTTTTGCTTGTGTGGCTGCGATGGATACACGAACATGACCTGAATTCGGTGCTTTAACGCCGCTCAGATATGCACCTTCATTGAACATTGAGAAGGTGTCATCTGCTGGATTTGGCATGGACTGATAAATCAAGCCATCGCGCTCTTGAGTACAGAAGATATGGTCATGGCCTTGGAAAAAAATACTAACTTTGTTCTTAACCATCAGATCATGAATTGGTAGTTCCCAATTTGGTCGTTCCTTTGCGAAGGTACTTACGCCTTTCGGATCTTTTCCGCCCCATTCATAATTTGTTGAGACTTCAACGCCCCCGCGACCAGTTCCTAAAACATGGTGAGCAAATATAAATTTATATTTTGCTTTACTGCTCTCAAGTGTCTTCTTTAACCACGCATACTGTTCGTCGCCGATTCCAATAGTCCAAAGATTGGCGGTCTTACCGTTTCCGCCACCAGCTGCAGCGCCACCAGCCGGAGCTTTGGTCGCTTTAGGAGAAGCTTTTGCCCCGCCACCTTGCTTAGTTGCACTCGGTGATGGAGTTGCCGAAGGGGATGGAGTGGGCGAATCTGATGGAGTTAAATTAATAACTGCACCTTGATCTTCAGGAACGACTGCACCGGCAACATTATCTACTGGAAATTTTGAGTGCCAGTATGGATCGAGAGTTATAAATAGTGCATCTCCCCATGTCCAAGAATAATAATCACGAGGTCGCCCCAAGAACTCAAAACTTTCACTATCTGCGCTGTAAAAACTATTTGTATCCGGAAGAGCAAAATATTTTAACCGCGCATTTCCAGCCAAAATTGCTGGGTTTGTATCTGTTCCGTCGAGTAAATATCCAGCTGCTTGCTCATGATTTCCATTTACTAAGTAAATTGGAACTGACGATCCAGCAACTGAAAGCCAATTACGATGCGTACGATAAATGCCTTCAACATTAACTTTGTTTGCCGCACCTTTGCTGATTAGCGGATCAATACTGAAATCATCTCCGAGCATTATGTGAAAATCTGGTTGCTGAGCTGCAATATTGCCCATTGTGACGTAATAAAGGTCAGAATTAAACATAGTTCCAGCTCGTTCTGGGTGGGTATCACCTTGAACTGAGAAAGAGAATGAACTTCCAGTACTGCGCTGAGTCGTAAATGAATTCTGTTTCTCGCTTGTGATTGCTTGTGAGTCAGCTGTCTTGTAAGAGAGACGGTAATAAATCTTGCTATTTGCCCGAAGCCCGGTTAACTCAAATACCGAGGGCGTACCAGCCTTTATCATCGATGTTGCGGTTTTAGTTCCATACCGTGTTTTGGTAATTCCGTATTCGATATAGCCGGTTAGATCCAGACTAGATAGAACACTTATCGCTATAGAGCTATTAGTTGGCCGTCCAAGTATTTTTGTAATCACCGGCGCTGTCACTCCAAATGCTTTACCAATCGAAGTACTTGCGATCGCGGTAACAAATGCAGCGCCAAATAACGATCGCCGAGACACTGGATTCTTTGCCCAGCTCTTAAGTAAGTATCTACTCTCGTTGTTCATTGGAAAATTGCTAATTATGCCTTTGGGGCATCTGGTGATTTGGTAACTGATGAACCACTTGGCTTTGCCTTCGCTGTTTGAGCTGGCTTAACTGGCGGAGTTGGTGAAGGAGCAGGTGTTGGCTTAATTGGTTTAGGACCTGGTTTAACAATTGCGCTCAGGGCTGCATTGCGCGTGGCTATCACGCCATCCATTTCGCTCTTTCCTGCTGTTAGCGCTGCTTTCTTATCTTTTGCATTTGTAGCTGCAAGTTCAGCCGCAGCGGTACGTGCTTTTATGGCCTCGGCATCACGCTTGAAATTACTAGCTATCTCTTCGCGCGCCAAGCCAGCTGCCTTGGCAGCTGTATTCCAGCTTTGCATTGCGCTTTGGAAATTTTCTTGATTAGTTTTATTAGCTAAGTTCCAATTCGCGACCGCTGTCTTGTACTGCTGCATAGCTAATTTATAATCGCTCCCGGCATCGGCCTGGGCCACACTTGTCGAAGCGAAGAGCGCAACGATGATCAGTGAGCTAATTAAAATGCGCTTCTTCATCTTCGACCTTTCGATATACCGTCCCTGGATTAGGTACAGGATGGGCCCAAACATTGTGAAATCCTTGTGAATCTTAATGAATTCGCTCTTGAAATGGGGTAACGCGCCAGGATTGGCTACCCAATCACCCCATTTCAAACTAGCCTTGAGAGCATGGTTGTACGACCAAAGATTCTAATAATTGATGATGAGGCTGGGGTACGCGACCTAGTCAGCGATGCCCTGAGCATGTCAGATTTTCAAGCCATCCCCGCTATCGACGGACTCGAGGCGCTCTCACTGCTGAGACGGGAAAAGTTTGATCTAATCATCCTGGATATCAATATGCCCAAGTTAGATGGTCTCGTACTTCTTGAAAAACTTCGCTCAGAAGGATCAGCAATCCCGGTGCTAATGCTAAGCGCCC
>CAIJOE010000057.1 GCA_903822245.1 uncultured Actinomycetes bacterium | reverse complement strand
GGCGAATTGTGATGCACCCGAGAAAAGAAGTAAAGAAAGTAAGCAAGTTTGGAGCACACTAAAGTGCGAAGCGATACCAGCGGCCCCAAATGCACTTCCATAAAGTCCAACGGTAAATGAGACGCTAAAGGAATCTCGTTTCACTGACACGCCGATATTGTGCCCTATCCGCCAATTGTCGGTCGAATCTATATAGGGTCACCAATATGAGTACCGAAACCACCGAAGAAGCGCTGCCACCCATCCAATTCCGTGAGGATATGACCGTTGAACTCGTCAAAGCGAGTGCAAGTGATGCTGATGTCATCTGGGCTGCGCGAGTTTCAACTGCTGGTGAGCAATCTTTGGAATCGGTTGGACAAGCCACAGATCGAGATGCCGGACTAATTAATTATCTTGCGCGAGAACGCCACGGCAGTCCATTCGAGCACACATCAATGACTTTCTTTGTATCAGCTCCAATTTTTGTCTTTCGTGAATTCATGCGCCACCGAATTGCTTCATACAATGAAGAAAGTGGACGTTACCGCGAACTACTTCCCGTCTTTTATGTTCCAAGTAAGGAAAGAAATCTTGTGCAGGTTGGAAAGACCGGTGCATATACTTTCGTCGCGGGAACTAAAGAACAATATGACATTACAACCAAGGCTATTAAGGAAAGTTGCACCGTTGCCTATGAGAACTATAAGAAAATTCTGGCAAGTGGTGTAGCAAGGGAAGTGGCTCGAGCCGTACTTCCAGTAACTCTTTATAGTTCTATGTATGTGACTATGAATGCCCGCGCACTAATGAATTTCTTATCACTTCGCACATCGCGTGAAGGTTCCCATTTCCCAAGCTATCCACAGCGGGAAATCGAGATGGTCGCCGAGCAAATGGAGCAACATTTTGCACGTTTAATGCCGATAACTTACGCAGCATTTGAAAAGTCTGGTCGCATCGCTCCATAACGCGGTAACCTTCACTCATGACAATCAAGCCGCCATTTGGCCGAATGCTCACCGCAATGGTGACACCTTTTAATAAGGATGGCTCTGTCGACTGGCCAGGGGTTGAAACTTTGGCAAAGCACTTAGTGGCAAATGGTCACGATGGAATTGCAGTCAATGGCACTACTGGTGAGGCACCAACTACCAAGCCAGAAGAAAAAGATGAAATTATCCGAGTTGTTAAGGCAACGGTTGGTTCAAAAATTCAAGTTCTTGCTGGCGCTGGCGACAATGAAACTTCATTTTCAGTTGACCAAGCAAAGCGCGCTGAAAAGGCGGGCGCCGATGGTCTGCTAATTGTTACCCCTTATTACAACAAGCCACCACAAGCTGGAATCATCGCTCACTTCAATGCGGTTGCTAACGCAACTGCCCTTCCTGTGATGGTTTATGACATCCCTGGACGAACTGGCGTTGAGATTGAGTCAGATACGATCGTAAAACTCTTTGAACACCCCCAAATTGTGGCGCTAAAAGATGCAAAGGGAAATGTTGCAGGAACTTCTTGGGTTATTAAGCGCTGTGGAATTCCAGTTTATTCTGGTGATGACATTCTTAACTTGCCACTTCTATCAGTAGGAGCGGTTGGTTTTGTTTCGGTATGTGGACATACTGTCGGCAAAGATCTTAAAGAAATGCTTGATGCTTGGTTTGCTGGAAATGCAGCCAGAGCTCTTGAGATTCATCAAAAACTATTACCGGTATATACCGGAACCTTCCGCACCCAAGGTGCGATATTGACTAAGGCCGCTCTTACTTTAATGGGCCTACCTGGCGGAGTTACTAGATTGCCACTTGTCGATGCAACCCAAGCGCAGATCGCGCAATTGCGGGAGGATCTACAAGCGGGCGGAGTAACACTTAAGTAATGAATCATCCCCATCCAGATTTACCTTACCCAGCAAAACTTGAAGCAAATACTCTACGAATTGTCGCCTTAGGCGGAATCGGGGAGATAGGTCGAAACATGACCGTCTTTGAGTATGAGAGCAAACTACTTATTGTTGACTGTGGAGTTCTTTTTCCAGAAGAAAGTCAGCCAGGAATTGATTTAATTCTTCCTGATTTCTCATATATTCGTGAACGACTAGATGATGTAGTTGCAATCTTTTTAACTCACGGGCACGAGGATCATATTGGCGCAGTTCCTTACTTACTTCGTGAACGTGTTGATATTCCAATCATTGGTTCAAAATTAACGCTGGCCTTTATAGAAGGAAAGCTAAAAGAGCGAAGAATTACTGCGCCTTTGGTTGAAGTTAAAGAAGGTATGCGCCAAAAGTTTGGTTCATTTGATTTGGAATTCGTTGCAGTAAATCACTCGATCCCAGATAGTTTGGCAGTTGCCATTAGAACTCCTGCCGGCATGGTTCTTGCAACCGGCGATTTTAAGATGGATCAACTACCACTTGATGGTCGCGTGACAGACCTTGCAACTTTTGCCAGATTAGGTGAAGAGGGAGTTGACCTTTTTATGGTCGATTCAACGAACGCTGATGTTCCTGGCTTTACTGTTTCCGAGCGTGATATCAGTCCAGTTCTAGATCGGGTTATTCGTCAAACCGAGCGTCGAGTAATAGTTACGTCTTTCGCCTCACACGTTCACCGAATCCAACAAATTATTGATGTGGCCCACCAACATGGTCGCAAAGTTGCTTATGTTGGCCGCAGCATGGTTCGCAATATGAAATTAGCAGAGGATCTTGGGTATCTAAAAGTTCCAAACAACTTAATTGTTGACTCCAAGGACTTGAAGAATTTTGGGGACAAAGTTGTAATTATTTGTACTGGTTCGCAAGGTGAACCCCTAGCAGCCCTTGCTCGGATGGCAAATGGCGATCATGAGATTCAAGTAGGCAAGGGCGACACCGTAATTTTCGCTTCATCTTTGATTCCTGGAAATGAAAATTCGGTATATCGAATGATCAATGAGTTGACTCGTGTCGGTGCAAATATTGTTCACAAAGGAAATGCCATGATTCACGTTTCTGGTCATGCATCTGCTGGAGAACTTCTATATTGCTTCAACAGTGTTAAGCCTAAGAATGTAATGCCAATTCACGGTGAATGGC
>CAIJOE010000056.1 GCA_903822245.1 uncultured Actinomycetes bacterium | reverse complement strand
GTTGCGCCAACTGCGGCCCGCATCGCCTTTAGTGGCTGGGTCAAACCCCAGCACGCTTACCGAACCACTATCTCGGTCTCGGAAACCCGCCAAGATTTCAACGGTCGTGGTCTTTCCCGCACCATTTGGCCCCAATAAGGCGAAAATCTCACCTGCCTCGATCGTTAAATCGATGCCAGAGACTGCAGTGAAGTCGCCGTAGATCTTTTTTAGCCCCTTAACTTCAATCACCTTCATGGCTCCAGCCTGTCACAAGAAGCTTAAAAATGCGAGAAAATGAACCATGAGCCCGCGTCGGAACTACCCCAAAGGCAAGCGACCACAAGATGCTGAGCGCGAGATAAGTACATCAAATGAAAGTATTGAAGAACATAGTGATGGAACTTATCGAGTTAGAAAATTAACTGGTTCTTCCTCAACCAAGCCGTATCGTTGCCCAGGTTGCGATCAAATTATTCCGATGGCGACACCACATATCGTCGCTTGGTTAGAAGATGATGAAGAATCACGTCGCCATTGGCATACCCCATGCTGGGGTAAGAAGAATCAACGTGGACCTCGTACAGAACGTACGCGAAATGCACCACGTTTTTAATTCATTGGTGGCTAATTTAACCCAAGCGACCTTTTAAAATCTTTATCGCGCGCATGATTAATTTATCGCTGAAGTAAGAACGATTGAAGCTGGTAAAGACCAACGGTAATTGGAATCGGGCACGGACAACAGTACGCGGATAAGTAAATTCCAAAATTCCTTCGGGCCCGTGAATTCGACCATAGCCACTATCTTTCACGCCACCAAATGGCACCGATGCAATTGCTGCGAAGGAAATTGTCGAGTTAATGGCGACCATTCCACAATGTAATTGAGAAGCAATTTTCTTGCCATTGCGCTTTGACCAGACTGATGCACCTAAGCCATATTTGCTGGCATTAGCCAACCGAATAGCATGATCAATTGAGTGGAAGCGATTAATAATAATTACTGGGCCAAAGGTCTCTTCCGTCATTGCAATCGAATCTTCAGGGACATCAGCTAATACCACTGGCTGCACATATGGCGGTTGTACTGACTTCTTACCTCCCATAAGCGCCTTTCCACCACGCTTTAAAGCATCGGCAATATGAGCTGAGATCACGTCGAGCTGCTCGGGCATAGTGGCTGGGCCGTAGTTACCAGCACCTGGCGCACCTGCTGTGATCTTCTCGGCTTCGGCTAAAAAGAGCGCAATGAATTGATCAGCGATCTTCTCATCGACATAAACCCGCTCGGCACCGATACAGGTCTGGCCAGCATTCGACATTGCCGACCATAAAGTATTTTCAACAGCTGCTTTAATATTGGCATCATCGGCAACTATGACGGGGTCTTTACCGCCGCATTCCAGAACAACCGGAATCATTCTGGCCGCACAAGTTGCGGCAACTAATTTTGCGGTTTTTGTCGAACCTGTGAAAGCTAATTTATTGATCTCGCTTTCGCAGAGATATTTACCAGTATCGCCAAAACCAGTAATGACTTGAAAGATATCTTCGCTTGGTGCAACTTGCGCAAATGAATCAGCCAACCAGATGCCAACAGCTGGAGTTAATTCGCTGGGTTAGAATACGACGGTATTACCTGCAGCAAGCGCGTAAGTAATTGAACCAAGTGGAGTAAAGATCGGATAATTCCATGGCCCAATGACTCCGACTACCCCAACTGGTGAATGCTCAACGCGCGCCGACATATTTGCCATGATCGCACCTGGTGAACGATGTTCCGGGCTCATTACATGTTCAGCATTGCGCGCAGCCCAACCAATGTGGTTAATTGCAAGCGCTGATTCCAACTTTGCATCGCTAATTGGTTTGCCAGTTTCATCGGAAATTAGCTCTGAGATCTCATCAACGTGTTTTAGTAGATATTTGCTCCAGTCGAGCAGTACTTTCTTACGGCCGCTAAAACCTAGATGTTGCCATTGATAAAGCGCTTCGTGAGCAGTCTCAACTACTAGCGAAACGGTCTCTTTGCTATCGACTGCGAAGGTAGCAATAACTTCACCCGAAACTGGGTTGATGGAATCAAAGGTCTTTTTACGTGATGTGGCCATAGCGGCAAAGATACACTTGCCTTATGGCCGAACCAATTCGCCCCAGCACGATATTGCCGGCAATGCGCTCGACTTTCACCTTACCTACCGCCGATGGCGAAACCCTAGTGGGTGAGGTAGCTAGCCCGATTAGTAACCCCACTGGTGCAATTCTCTGTCTACACCCGTTGCCGACTGCAGGCGGCATGATGGATAGCCACATTTATAAGAAAGCAGCTAATCGCTTACCCGCAATGGCTGGAATTACCGTTGTTCGTTTCAATACGCGCGGAACAACGAGTGCTAATGGCACCAGCACTGGCACTTTTGATAATGGCGTAGCTGAAAAATTCGATGTCGAGGCAGCGCTTTCCTACTGCTTAGATACATTAAAGCTCGAAAATCTCTGGGTCGTTGGTTGGTCCTTCGGAACTGATTTAGCACTTCGTAATGCCAAGGACCTGCGACATAAAGGCTTGATTTTATTAAGTCCACCATTGCGCACTTCCGAACCAAGCGATCTGGAATATTGGAATAACGATGGCCGCCCAGTTTTCACAATTGTGCCCGAGTTAGATGATTATCTGCAACCAGCTGAGGCTGCCCAACGATTTGCAGTAATCAAGAGCCATCAAATGGTAGCAGTTAATGGCGCAAAACATCTCTGGGTTGGTGAGCCATACGTTTATCGGGTGCTCTCGGAGATTACAAAAATCATCGCGCCAGCAAGATTGCCATTACCAATCGAGATTTAAAGCCTCGAGATTTAAGTTCTTCTTAAAGATTCACCACACGACAAGCCAAACATAAGGCGAAACATGTAAAAAAGGTATTAGTAGTTTTAATTCCAAAAAGAGTAGTTCAAACATAACTTAATCGAGTTTGCTGCGTTAGATTCACCACATGAATGTTGTAGTTGTCGGCGGCGGCGGGCACGTAGGACTGCCACTGGGTTTAGTGCTAGCAAAAGCTGGACACCATGTATCTGCTTTTGACACATCTAGCGAAGCTGTCGAATCCATAAATAGTGGTGTTTTACCTTTTCTAGAATTGGAAGCCGAATCTCTACTCAAAGAAGTTTTAGCTTCAGATAGTTTTGTCGCGACTAGCAACCCCGAGTGCTTAAAATCTGCCGAGATAGTAATTGTTGTTATAGGGACACCTGTCGATGAACATTTAAACCCAGATCCAGAATTTGTAATCAAATCAATCATGTCATTAAAACCCTATCTGCGGGCCGGACAGACATTGTTGCTACGTTCTACAATATTCCCTGGAGTTTCGCAACGCCTTGAATCTTTACTTGGTGAAGAAATTCCAGGCATGTTAGTGGCTTACTGCCCAGAGCGAATTGTGCAAGGACAAGCTCTCAAAGAATTGACTACCCTTCCTCAAATAATTGGAGCTCGTTCTGAAGAGGTTTACTTGAAGGCCCAAGAAGTATTTAAAACTCTAGGAATTAAAACCATTTTTGCTACACCAGAAGAAGCAGAACTCGCTAAATTGTTTACTAATGCGTGGCGTTACATAAAATTCGCAGTAGCAAATCAATTTTTTATGATGTCAAATGATTTATCGGTGGATTATGAGAGAGTAAGAGAAATAGTTTCCTTCGAATACCCTCGTGCTAATGACCTCCCAAAATCTGGGTTTACCGCAGGCCCTTGCCTTTTCAAAGATACAATGCAACTTTCTGCTCTAGTGCAACAAAAATTCCCGCTGGGACATTCCGCAATGATGATAAACGAAGGAATGCCCGGATACCTAGTTTCAAGGCTTGACGATATTTATGACTTGTCTGACATGACGGTCGGAATTTTGGGAATGTCTTTCAAAGGAGACAGTGACGATATTCGCAGCTCTTTAGCCTATAAATTGCGCAAACTACTAGCATTTAAAACGAAAGAGGTTGTTTTTACTGATCCATATGTGAAAGATAACCGATTAAAGACTGAAGAAGAAGTGCTTGAGATCGCTGACATCCTAATTATTGGTGCGCCACATTCGGCTTACAAGTATCTAGTAACGCCTAAGCCCGTAATTGATATTTGGGGAATTCTAGGCAAAGGCGTATTACTTTGAAAAATTATGACGCTACAATCGTAATTCCGGCTCGTAATGAAGATGCCAACATACTTACAACCCTAAAACTCTTGGCAGACTTAAAGAACATTAAAATAGAAATCTTAATAGTTGTGGATTCCAGGAGCGATACAACTTTAAAATCATTTAATTCTCTACCTAGGGAACCCTTATCTGCGAAAATATTGGTCCAGGACTTTGGTCCAGGACCTGCCAACGCGATTCGTTTTGGAATTGTCCATGCGTCTTCGGACTGTGTTGTAGTACTAATGGCAGATGGTTCTGATGATATTCGTTCCGTCCCTGACCTAATTGCACTTGTCAAAAGAGGAGTTGTGATTGCATGCGCCTCACGATATATGCCTGGTGGTCAACAAATTGGAGGCCCACGGTTAAAAAGATTTCTTTCACGCACTGCCAGCAAAATTTTATACCATTTTGCCGGCGTTGGAACCCGAGATTCCACAAATTCGTTCAAAGCATACTCAAGAAAATTTCTTGAGGATGTTGGCATAGAAAGTTCGGATGGTTTCGAGATGGGGATAGAGATGGTTGCAAAGGCTCGTGTTTTACGAATGCCAGTTGCCGAAGTTCCAACTATCTGGTTAGACCGAACTTTAGGATCATCAAATTTTGAATTAACCAAATGGATACCAAAATATTTAAAGTGGTTTTTAACTTGCTTTCAGAGTCCGCGGATTATAACTAAACAAAAATAAGGGGGTTAGGGCTTTGAAAGTACTTGTCACTGGTTCTGCCGGCTTCATCGGCGGGTATGTTGTTGAAGAACTACTTGATCGTGGTCATGAGGTTATAGGGATTGATAATCTCTCAAAATATGGAGTTGTCAGTAGACAATTTGATGATAAATCCAATTTTACTTTTGTCGATGGCGATGTTCGGGACACAGCACTTTTGGTAGATCTAATGCGTGATGTCGAACATGTGATAGCAGGTGCGGCATTAATAGGTGGAATTTCGTACTTTCATACCTATGCGTATGATCTCTTGGCTCAAAACGAGAGAATTATTGCTTCGACTTGTGATGCTGCCATCAAATGCATGAGAGAAAAAAGTCCTTTGAAAAAAGTTACTTATATATCTAGCTCTATGGTTTTTGAGAGTACAAATAAGTGGCCCTCTTTGGAGGGGGATCAACTTAAGGTTCCACCACCATTATCTAGTTATGGTTTTCAAAAACTCGCAGTTGAGTATTTTGCTCGTGCGGCTTGGGATCAATATAAACTCCCTTACACAATTGTACGTCCATTTAATTGTGTGGGCATAGGCGAACGTCGGGCTTTGGGAGATGTAGAAATTGCATCTGGAAATGTTAATCTAGCAATGAGTCATGTTGTTCCTGACATTATTCAAAAAATACTTAAG
>CAIJOE010000055.1 GCA_903822245.1 uncultured Actinomycetes bacterium | reverse complement strand
TGGCGCAGACGGCCTTGCAGATGATCCACTAACGAATCTGCAATACACCGTTGCAGGCTATGCAGCCGCGGCTGCAGTTGTTGTAGCGGCCTTCCCGCAAACCCCAATCCTGATGGGTGGCGCGGGCGGTTACCTCCCAGATTCAGGAACACCAGAAGTCTGGGCAGCTGTTGCAAATGAACTTGCCGCAAATCAAAAGAACACTAACTAAGGAGATATATGTACCCCCAACTTTATTCAATGATTGCTCCAAATCTTTTCCAAGGCGGAACCGATGACCTTGATGTAATTCACTTGGCCCAAACCAATAACCGCCCGCGCACCGATCTTCCCTTCGATGCCATCGTGACCATGTACGCATGGGCACGTCCTGCAGATTGGAATATTCAGGAATTTCGTTACGGAGTTCCCGATGCATCAATCAACGAAATCGACCTAGTTCGTTTGCGCCAAGCAGTTGAATTCGGTTATGACCGTTGGAAACAAGGCGATCGAGTTCTGGTTCGTTGCCAAGCTGGTCTCAACCGTTCCGGATTAGTTCTTGCACTAATTCTGATCAAAGATGGTAAAACACCCCAAGAAGCGATCACTTGCATTCGCGCGGCCCGCGGCCCGGATGCCCTGTTTAACAGCAACTTCTTCTCATGGTTGCTGAACGAGGGCGAGACTTTCTTCTCGCCCTCTTCCCAGCAGGCTGCGTAAAGGAGAGCCGATATGTGGATCTTCACAACTAGCGGATTCGTTAGCGCGGTTTACAAAGATGGTGCCGTTCAAGTCCGCGCACGTGATTGCAAATCTCTACAGTCGTTGGTCAAGTCAACGGGTGCCACCGTGGTTGCAACACCGCTTGCTGATTACCCGTACCGAATTTCAATGACGAACGAACAGTTCGCCTATTGGGTAAATCAACAAGTACTTGCTATCAACTACAAAAACTTCAAAGCGGAAGTAGCCGATACCCGTGGCTATGGATTTGCTAAACCTCTAAACCAGGTCTGGTCCGTTATGCATGAGGTCGAAGACGACCAAGCGCGGGTGCGCGGTTGATTAGTGCCAATGGGTGGGTTATCTCCCCGCTCACCTCAGGTGCCCAAAAACGCTTGCCTAGCGCTATCCCTGCATTGAAAATAGGCTCTACCAACCTACCCATTGAATTGAGACTAATATGAATCGAGAGATAAACGCAGAATCGGTATGCATGATGATGGCAGTAGCGCTTGCTCATGTAGATCCTGATGATCTTGCCTACCTTTTTGCAACTGGCAAGAACGAGCTTTATCTCCGCGATCATCTGGCCGCATACATGCATCGCAACTTGGGGCTTGGTGAAGAACAGTTCATCGGTCGCGAATGGAAGAAGCACGACCTAACCATCAACACTGGCGAACATCCTTACGCCATTATTGAGGGCAAGTCATATATTCATTACGACGCAGCCAACCCAAAACACCTTGAAAAAGGGAAAAATACGATTAAGCACGATCTAGAGAGCGATCTTGCAAAGGCAGCTAAGACTTTTAAGCGCGCGCTGGGCAAAAAAGATGACCACAAGATTATTTTTACCGCCATTATGTTTACAGTTGAAGTAACGAAAGACCACGACGATTCCATCGGCAACATTACCTACGCTAAATACCACCGCCAAGGTGGGAATAAATTTGGCTCTTATCCTGTTTTGATCCAGGAAGGTCGCGAAAATCTTCGCGAGCTAATGTCTGGTTATGGCAATGTCAGTTCGGTTCCACTCAATACAGGTAAATACAAAGGCATGCAGGTGACTGCCGACTTCTTCGCCGTAGAATATATTGGAGATTTATGAAATTCATTCACACCGCTGATTGGCAAATCGGCATGACCTTCCATGGTTTTAAAGAGATCGCGCGTAACAAGATGGAAGATGATCGTTTTGAGGTGATTGAAGCTATTGCTGAATACGCCAATAAAGCCGATAACGAGATCGATTTCGTTCTGGTCTGCGGTGACATGTTCGAAACCCCCCGCGTATCTGAAGCACTTGTAAAAAAGACCTTTAAAAAGATCTCGCGCATCAACAAGCCGGTCTATGTCTTGGCTGGAAACCATGAATGGAACGGTTCAGAATTTATGTTCGCAACCAAGTACTTCTTGGAGAATAAACCTGAAAATCTCCATGTCTTAGCGGCCGGCGTTACACCCGTAGAAGGCCTTTCAGGAGTGGATATTGTTGGCGCACCGCTTGAAGGTAAAGAGGATCAAATCGATCTGGTTAAAATGCAGATAGATTTGTTGGAAGCCACAACGAATGTCCGTGTTCTTGCTGGCCACGGAAGCATTGATGCCATCATGCCTGTGGGCGAACGCAAGGATGTGATTGCTCTAGATCCAATTGAAAAAGCGATCTCCGATAAAAAGATTAGCTATGTCGCAATGGGGGATCGTCACTCAACCACCAAAGTGGGCGATACCGGACTGGTTTGGTACTCAGGAGCACCTGAACCAACTAGCTTCACGGAAGATAAAGATGGCCAGCGCAACATTCTGGTTGTAGAGATTAATCCTGGCGAAAAGGCCAAAGTTGAAAAAGTCGAAGTTGGCCAATGGGAATTCATTCGCTTTGGTACCAAGTTTGAGCAGCACCAACTGCGCACTAAGCAAGATTTAGATGACCTGGAAAAGCAGGTTGATAAGGTAAAGAAGCCTTCAAATACTGCCATCAAAATTTATCTAGATTCAGTTTTAGATTTTGATACTGATGTGCGCCGCGGAAACCTCTTTGATGAATGGGAAGATGATTACCTAGCCCGTTTCGAGGTATCCGATTCAAGCAAGGGCCACAGTATTGAATCAGATCCGCTAAATGAGAAAGCCCCAGCAGGTTTATCTGGATATGCGTTAAGTGCCTACGAAGAGTTAAAAGAACTTGCCAAGAGCGATGAAGATGAGGCCGAAATCGCATTAGAAGCTCTTAAGTTGCTGACCGAGTTTGCGGGAGGCAACAAGTGAAGATCCATAAACTCTGGGCAGAAAATGTTCGCGGTATTTCTAAGCGCATAACCATGGAACTTGAACCATCAGGCCTTAACTTGGTTTTCGCACCCAATGAAATGGGTAAGACCACGATGGCCGAAGTTCTCAACTTCCTATTCAAATGGAAATCTAGTTCGCAGGCAGAAGAGATCCAAGAGCTAAAGCCATATGGCAAAGATGTGGGACCTTTAATGGGCGCCGTAATTGAAGTAGATGGCCAGACTTACAAGATTGAAAAACAATGGCTTAGGGAAAAAAAGACAGAAGTCGAGCTTTTATCTCCAGAAGTGAAGAAGCTTTCCGGACTTTCCGCCGATAAAGTCATTCATGAAATTTTCACCCAGTATTTGGATAAAACTATCTGGAAGATGATTCAAGTCGCACAAGCCAACTTCACCGATCTCTTGGTTGAAGAGTATGAAGAAAAACAACGTGACATGTTGCGTTACTACCTAAGTCGAGCCGTAACCGATGATGTCGATGCGAATGATGAATCACTTGCCGAAAAGGCCGAGGAAGAATTTCTGGATTGGTGGCAACCTAGTAAGAAGAAGTTAACCGCCGCTAAAGGAACTTCAGGCGGTTTAATCGATGAAAAAACCAAGACGTTAACTGCTCTCCGTGCTTCGGTCGCTGGCCTCGAGGCAAATATCGCTGACGCAGCATCTGTAAAAGCCGAGATGATCGTCAACCGTGAATCACGCGAGGTACTACAAAAGCGCAAGCAGGCTCAAGATGCCAACAAAGAGCTAGGTGCCGCAAAGCGTGAGCTGAAAGCTCGCACAGACGCACAAGCCGCGATTGATCAACATTTGTCTGCTTTCCCCGCTATTAAAGATTTCTCACAAGAACTATTTGATGCGATAAATGATGATCGCGC
>CAIJOE010000054.1 GCA_903822245.1 uncultured Actinomycetes bacterium | reverse complement strand
TCAGAAATAAAGGCAATTGCTTCGTTGCGTTGAAAATTAAAGTAGAAACTTCCTGGTTGATCAGCGCTATAACCATGACCGGCTCGATCGTAGCCATAAAGATGGAAAGAACTCTCAAGCGGTGTAACCATTACGTCAGCAAAGGAATCAGTTTCACTTAACCCGCCATGCAACAGCAGTACTGGCTCGCCATTATTAGCCCACTCATAACTCCAGAGCGGATAACCAGAGATAGTTAAATACTTCATGGATCCGGACTTGTTACGCAATATCCATGATGTGTCGATTTCCGCGATCAAAAGTCAAGTAATTCCAAGTCCAGTCGGCGATCGTGCCGACCTTATTGCGCCCGCCAAGTAAGTAGAAGAGGTGGAGGAAGATCCAGATAAACCAAGCAGGAATACCGGTTAGCTGGAGTTTTTTAACTTCAACGACTGCTTTGTGGCGTCCAATAGTGGCCATCGAACCTTTGTCACGGTATTTAAAAATCTCAGCTGACCGGCCCGCACTAATATTTAAAATCTGACGCGCAACCCAAGCACCTTGTTGCAACGCAACTGGCGCCACCATTGGTAAAAATTTCCCGGAGCCATCAACAACGCCTGCAATATCGCCAATCGCCCAGATATTTGGATAATGATTAACCTGCAAAGTTGGCGTGGTATCTATCCGAGTTCTGATGATGGGAAGTTTGAGAACTTCAGCAGTTGGCTCGCCTCTCACACCAGCAGCCCAGATAGTTACTTCAGAAGCGATATCTGCACCACCTTTAATTGAGATTTTTCGCGGCGCTACTTTTTCAACTGCGGTATTTAGAAAGACTTGTACACCCATCTTCTCTAAATCACGCTTTGTATGATCGGATAACTTAGCTGAGAAAGTTGGAAGAAGTCGGGGCCCAGCTTCAATTAAATTAATCTTCATATGCTTTGCTGCATGTTCAAAGTCATTAGTTAGCGGACCCGAGATAAGTTCGGCCAGGGCTCCGGCCATCTCGACTCCTGTTGGCCCGCCACCGACTACAGTCAAAGATAAAACAGTTTCATCTTCAAACCGACAGAGGTCTTCAAACCGGCGCATAATTTCAGCTCGAATATTTATCGCATCGGCAACGCTCTTCATGCCTAATGCATTTTCATTAACTCCTGGAATATTGAAATCAGTATTTGCTGAACCTAGTGCAACAATTAAATGATCAAAGTACAGAACCTCGCTGCTATCTAACTTGATCGCTTGATTCTTGTGATCAATCTCAATCGGCGTACCCATGCGAAATTTGATATCGCTTTTACGAAGACCGCTACGGATTGGATATGCCACGTGATCTGCGGCTAGACCTGCTGTGGCAACCTGATACAGCAGGGGCAGAAAGGTCTGGAAATTATGGCGATCTACCAGTGTTACTTCAGCTTTTCCGGCTAATTCGCGAGCAGCGGTTAACCCACCAAAACCTGCCCCCAAGATAACAACTCGAGGTTTGGTCATGCCGGCCACCTTTCAATTCAAGAACTGCAAAAGTTACTAGTTAAGTCTATGGTTTATCACATGAATGCGCAGATCAAAGAGCGAAAATTCCTGGTTACAGGGGCCTCGGGATATGTTGGCGGCCGATTAGT
>CAIJOE010000053.1 GCA_903822245.1 uncultured Actinomycetes bacterium | reverse complement strand
CGCCCTGGGGTGCCAGAGCTCGGCGTAGGTCAGTTTTCAGAAAGACTTGCTGCCGAAGTATCTAACATTCAACTAAATGCCACGGTGCACGAAGTTTCCAAAGGAAAAGTTGTTGGTGACTTTGGGACTATTAAATGTGATGTTGTAGTTGTTGCAACTGACTCCACTACTGCCTCGCAGTTACTCGATCTTCATGACGTATATAAAGTTTTGGAATCCACGACCTGGTATCACTCAACCGATCAGAATCTGATGGATTTGGCATACTTGGCAATTGATACGCGCTCACCGTTAATTAACTCAGTAGTTATCTCTGAAGTGTCAAAGGAATATGCCCCAGCGGGTAAACACTTGATATCTTCCACCGCGCTCGTTCCAATTTCTGAGAGTGAAGTGCGCAAGGAATTATCAAAGATTTGGAAGTGTGAGACTCGAGATTGGGACTTAGTGGCCCTCTATAACATCAAGCAATCATTGCCTTTTAGAAGTACTGGGGGAGCGTTGCAGCTTGCAGTTGAAGTTGGAGATGCCATCTTTGTGGCTGGCGATCACCGTGATTTGCCTTCACAAAATGGTGCCATGCGCTCTGGTCGCCGGGCAGCCCTTGCTGCTATTTAATCTTTAGTAACTAAAGCCTCTAGCGCTGTTGATACGTGCGGGAAATCAAAGACAAAGCCATCTTGGCTCAAAACTCCTGGCAATACTTTCTTTGATCCTAAAATCTCTGAAGAGAAACCACCTAAAGCGATCTTTAGTGCAATTGCAGGGGCTGGAAATAGCGCTGGGCGATGTATTGCGCGAGCAAGTGCGGCAGTAAATTCTTGATTAGTTACTGGATTTGGTGAAGTGAGGTTAACCGGGCCAGAAATTTTAGATTCCATT
The DNA here is from genome assembly GCA_903822245.1 of uncultured Actinomycetes bacterium. Lineage (GTDB taxonomy): Bacteria > Actinomycetota > Actinomycetes > Nanopelagicales > Nanopelagicaceae > AAA044-D11. Next base: position 13,643 of record CAIJOE010000053.1, on the reverse strand, counting down.
AAGTGGCAAATTGCGCGAACTTGATCGTGAAGAGTTATCCATGACCACCATTGTTTGCCGCTGCCTAACTTTCCACCAGCTCCAAATCTAAACAAAGGCAGCATTCGACCCAGAGCACCACCTGTTGGATCTAGAACTAAGCCAGTTCGAATCTTTACAGTGCGCACATCTCCTGCCAGATCAGCAGCCCCTTCCCATTCGCGGCATACCGCGGCTAGAAAATCGTCTCCCGCGCGATCTGTTTCTACAACAGCCCTATTACCAGTCTCGCCATACCAGCCAATCGCACTGCCAGAAATAAATACTGAAGGCTTAACTTCGGCAATGGCATTTGCAATGGTAGTTGTTCCAAGTAATCTTGAATTCAATATTGCTGCCTTGTATTTCTTGGTCCATCGTTTATCGCCAACACCTGCGCCAGCTAAGTGGATTACCGCATCGATGCCCTCTAGGGCTGCTAGATCTACTGTGCCAGCAATTGGATCCCAAGTTATCTCATCAGGAGCAGTTGCAAGGCGGCGAACAAAGCGTTGAACGGTATGACCTTCACTGCGAAGATGGCCAACTAAGGCAGTTCCAATTAAGCCAGATGCGCCAGTAACGGCAACTCTTTGTGGTGGTCTGCCTGGCATTGTTCTTAGAGTCCCAAATCAGATTCGAAGCGACCCTCTTCTAACCGATCCTTTAGGGTTACTAGGAATCTTGCGGCATCTGCGCCATCAACGATTCGGTGATCATAAGAAAGTGCTAGATAGACCATAGAACGAATTGCAATTTGTTCCCCGCCATCATCACCCTTCATAACAATTGGCCGCTTAACAATTGCACCAAGACCAAGAATTGCTACTTGGGGTTGATTAATAATGGGGGTGTCAAAGAGTGCCCCGCGACTACCTGTATTTGTAATAGTGAAAGTTCCACCACCTAATTCATCAGGAGTGATCTTGTTATCTCGGGTGCGAGCTGCCACATCGACAATCTTTCGAGCCACACCGCCCATATTTAGGTCGCCAGCATCTCGAATAACTGGAACTAATAGGCCACGCTCGGTATCAACTGCGATACCAAGGTGTTCTGCTCCGTGATAAGTGATCTGATCGCCTTCAACGGAAGCATTTAGAACTGGGTGTTGCTTTAGTGCCTCGCACACAGCAATTGAGAAAAATGGAAGAAAGGAGAGATTTACTCCTTCGCGAGCAGCAAAGTTTGCTTTAGCGCGATCACGTAGTCGGGCAATCTTTGTTACATCAACTTCAATAACAGTTGTTAGTTGGGCTGAGGTTTGAAGTGATTCCACCATGCGCGCTGCAATAACGGTGCGAAGGCGGGACATCTTCACGGTAGTTCCACGAAGCGGTGAAATTGCAATAGGGGCCGATGCCTTTGATGGGGCAGAAGATGGAGCAGAAGAAGAAGAAACTGTCGTGGCAGGTGCACTAACTGGCGACTTTGTAATTGCTGCACTCACATCTTCTTTGCGGATACGACCGCCGATACCGGTTCCTGTAACACGAGATATATCCACGCCATTATCAGAGGCAAATTTACGAACGATCGGGGTTACATAAGCATCAGATGGTTGTGACACTGACGCACTTACAACAGGTGGCGCAACGGGTGCTGGTGGCACTTGGAGAACTACTGGAGCCGGGGTTGGAACTGGCGCAGCAGGTGCCTGCACAACTGGAGCCACCGGCGCAGCAGGTGCTGGGGTGTTTGGAGCGCCAGCGCCAGAAATAACAGCAAGGCGAGCGCCTACTGGAACAGTTGAATCAACTTGAACTTCAATTGCAGTAATTACACCGGTCACTGGTGATGGAATCTCGGTATCGACTTTGTCTGTTGATACTTCAAGTAGTGCTTCATCAACATTTACCATGTCGCCAACATTCTTTAGCCAACGTGTGACTGTTCCTTCAGTTACAGACTCACCAAGTGCTGGCATTGTGACAATCGTTGTTCCACTTGTAGCAGGAGTCGGCGTTGGAACTGGCGGCAGCGCAGCAACTGGGCTCGCAGCCGGCGCGACTGGTGCTTGAACTTGTGGGGTTGGCGCCGCAACAACCGGGGCGGCAGGGGGTGTTTGAACTGGCGCAGCAACACTGGCACTTGCATCAGAACTAATTACAGCTAATTCAGCGCCAACTGCAACTGTTTGATCAATACCCACAACAATTTTTTGCAGAATTCCAGCAGCTGGTGAAGGAATCTCTGTGTCTACTTTGTCAGTAGAAACTTCTAGGAGTGGCTCATCTATGGCAACAACATCGCCTTCGTTCTTAAGCCAACGCGTGACTGTTCCTTCGGTGACTGATTCGCCAAGTGCTGGCATAGTTACTGAAAAGCTCATGTCATCTTCTCCCGTTACCCGTGTGCATGTAGTGGTTTACCAGCAAGAGCTAAGTGTGCTTCACCAACAGCTTCGGAAAGCGTTGGGTGAGCATGGATCAAAGCAGCAACATCAGATGCCTCTGCCTCCCAGTTAAATATTAATTGAGCTTCAGCCAAAAGTTCACCAACGCGAGCGCCAACCATGTGGATTCCAAGGACTGGGCCATTTTTTGCCGCGATTAGCTTTACTGAACCGGCGGTCTTTAGGATTTGAGCCTTGCCATTGCCGGCTAGGTCATAACTTAGTTCGACTACATCGTGGCCAAGTTCCTTTGCTTTTGCGGTGGTAAGACCAACTGAAGCAACTTCTGGATCAGAGTAAGTAACGCGAGGAACACCATCGTAATTTATTGGGCGCGGGTTTAGTCCGCCGATCTCTTCAGCAACCAAGATTCCTTCAGCAAAACCCACATGAGCTAGTTGTAAGGTTGGGATTAGATCGCCAACCGCCCAAATGCCAGGGATATTTGTGCGGCACTTGTCATCAACTAAAACATAACCACGCTCCATCGCAATGCCCTGCTCTTCATAACCAAGGTTGGCAGAGACTGGGCCGCGGCCAACAGCGACAAGTAGAACATCTGCTGTAAAGCTCTTGCCATCTTCCAGGGTTACGGTCACACCGCTACTTGACTTTGTAGCAGAGGCGAACCTAACACCAAGTTCAAAGTTAATTCCGCGCTTTCGATATGCGCGCTCTAGTTGCTTGCTTGAGGATTCATCTTCTAGCGCAATCAAGTGTGGCAGTCCTTCAATGATTGTTACTTCAGAACCAAATGATTTCCAGACTGATGCAAACTCGCAGCCAATTACTCCGCCACCTAGAACAATTACGCTCTTAGGCACCCGGTCCATTGCAATGGCATGCTCACTTGTAATGATCTGCTTTCCATCAATTTCTAGACCAGGCAATGTGCGGGGGTAGGAACCGGTAGCTAGAACGACATTTGTCCCGGTGTATTTCTCGCCATTTACCTCCACGGTATTTGGTGAAACCAAACGTCCATGTCCTTCAACGTAGGTAACGTTGCGAGATTTAACTAAACCTTGTAAACCTTTGTGTAGCTTTGAGACAACACCATCTTTGTAGGCGTTTACCCCTGGCATATCAATTGAATTGAATTGTGCGTTAACACCAAAGTCAGCGGCGTGACGGGTGCTATCTGCGACCTCACCAGCATGCAATAGAGCTTTGGTTGGAATACATCCGCGGTGCAGGCAAGTTCCACCTAATTTGTCGGCTTCGATCAAGGCAACGCTCTTACCTAATTGCGATGCACGTAGGGCGCAGGCATAACCGCCGCTGCCGCCACCAAGAATTACCAGATCAAATTGAGCCAACTTTTAGCGCCTTCCTTATGGGTACCACCCAATCTTGCCACGGATTTGGGATGGAACTAACTCGAGATTGCCCTGCCTAATGTGACTCTAATGACGGCCTTTAGGGGCTATTTGTTGCTGGCCACTGATTCAAGTAGACATAACAAGGAGGCCAGGGCCACGCCAGTACCACCGACTGGGGTATAGCCATGTGGCTCACCTTCGTTGTATGCCGGACCTGCAATATCTAAATGCAACCAAGGAGTTTGTGGATTAATAAATTCGCGAAGGAATAATCCGGCAACTAACATGCCGCCCATGCGATCTCCAATGTTTGCAATATCTGCAACTGGTGAATCAAGTGAGGCGCGAAGCTCTTCAGGAAGTGGCATTGGCCAAAACTGTTCACCAGATTTTGCTGCCGCACTAAGGAATTGACCAGAGAAATCTAAATCATTTGTCATCACTGCAGATGTTCTAGTACCTAGTGCTACGACCTGTGCCCCAGTAAGAGTTGCCACGTCGATAATTCCATCTAGGCCACCAGAAGCTTTTCCGACTTCCTCGGCGCGGACCAGCGCATCTGCCAAAACCAATCTTCCTTCAGCATCTGGGTTTAGAACTTCAACGGTCTTGCCACCATAAATAGTGATGATGTCACTTGGACGCTGGGCGTTATCGCTTACCATGTTCTCAGCCAATGGCGCCCAAGCATCAATTGCGATTGGTAATTTCAATTCTGCTGCAGCAAGTACTGTGGCGATAACCGCAGCAGCACCGCCCATATCGCACTTCATTGCTTCCATGCCATTTGCGGGTTTAAGAGCCAAACCACCGGTATCAAATGTGATTCCCTTGCCGACAAGTGCTAAGTGTTTTCTAGCCTTGGCTGGTTTGTATGAAATTCGAAGCAATCTTGGTGGATTGGCTGAACCTTGACCAACGCCAGTTATTCCGCCGTAGCCCTTACTTTTAAGTACTTTCTCATCAAGGATTTCTACCTTAAGCCCCAAAGTAAGTGCAATTTTCTTTATTCGAATCGCAAAAGAAGATGGCGTTAAATGACTCGGGGGAGTATTAATTAGATCGCGGATTAAAAACGAATTCTTAGCAAGAACTAGCGCGCGCTTAATGGCATTCTTGGCTTCAATGGAATCTAGTTTGCTCAGGATTTCGCTATCACCTAGCGGCGTCTTTTGATCCTTTAATGTCGATCCACGAAATTCGGTGAATGAGTATGCCCCAAGTGCGGCTCCTTCGGCCACAGCTGCTAAGTCTTGGCTGTTTAGAATTGGAAGGGCGAAGGTTGCACTTTTCTGGCCGGCAAGAGCGCGAGAAGCAGCTCCGGCGGCACGGCGCAAAGTTTCATGGCCATAAGTTTTATTGCTTTTTCCAAGACCGGTGAAAATGATTGTTTGCGGATTTGTGTGAGGAACTTTCACCACTTCATCTGCATTGCCCGTGGCACCCAAATTTGCCAATACTACAAGGAGTTTTTTCTCATCAAATTTAGTGAGACCCGATTCAATAACTAGCTTGCCATTATTTTGTGCCAAACCGAGAACTAGGAAGTCAGTATTGATTTGCTTGGTTAACTTAATTGACTTCACGCCAGCCTCCGCGGGTAGATTTATCTTCTAAAAATGTAAGTTCCTACCCGAACTTTAATACCTTTCTAGATAGGTTTAGACCCATGAAATCACCGCTCTATGACTGGCATCAATCACAAAATGCAAAATTGGCTGACTTTGGTGGCTGGGATATGCCTATTGAGTATGCCGCGGGAGTTAATGGTGCAACTGGTGGGACTTTGGCTGAACATGCAGCAGTTCGAGAGCGGGTCGGGATATTTGATGTCTCTCACCTAGGCAAAATCTCGGTCAAAGGTTCTGGGGCAAAGGCTTTTGTTAATACCTTGATTACTAATGACTTGAATAAAATTGATTCTGGCAGCGCTCAATACAACTTGTTCTGTAATGCAAGTGGTGGGGTGATAGATGACCTAATTGTTTATGAATTTTCTCCTGATGAGCTTTTCCTGATTCCAAATGCCGCAAATTGTGCTTCGGTCTTTGATGTGATTAAGGATAAAGCGCCAGTTGGAATTGAAGTAAAGAATATTCATCAGGAGTTTGCAGTCTTGGCTGTGCAGGGACCGCTAAGTGGCAAAGTCATGGAAAACCTTGGGCTGGTTTTGGATTTGGATTACATGGCCTTTACAAAAACTAACATTCCGGGCCACCAAGATTTGGGTGAAGTGATTATTTGTCGCACTGGATATACCGGGGAATTTGGTTATGAGTTACTCCCAAGCTGGCAAAGCGCCACCAAAGTATGGGATCTATTGGTTGATCAGATGATAAAACTAGACGGACGAGTATGCGGCCTTGGCGCCAGAGACACACTTAGAACTGAAATGGGATATCCACTTCACGGCCATGAGCTCTCACTTGATATCTCGCCAGTTGAGGCAAGTGCAAATTGGGCTGTTGCTTTGGAAAAGGAAAATTTTGAAGGCAAGGCAGCGCTAGTTGCACAAAAAAGTGTTGGACCGAAACGAGTACTTCGGGCCATCAAATGTAGTGATCGAGGCATTCCAAGAGCTGGGATGGGTGTTCAAGATCAGAGTGGGCGAGTAATTGGCGAAGTAACTAGTGGAACGTTCTCACCAACGCTTCGCATTGGTATCGCCCTTGCTTTAATTGAACCTGAATTTAAAGTAGGTTCCAAGGTGGCAATCGATGTTCGTGGCCGAATTAGTAGCGCCGAAATTGTGAAACCACCGTTTGTTGAATCAAAGGTTCGTTAGTCGACTAACCCATCTTTTGTTGGCATGACTACTGGGCGACCCGAGTCCAAAGTAAATACGTTGATTCGATTATCAAATGCGCTCTTTAGCTCTGGTGAATGGACTACTTGGGCAGATGCCCCTGAAAGCAGGATCCGACCATTTTGCATAACAATAATGTGATCGGCATACATAGCAGCAAGTGTGATGTCATGCATGGTCGAAATGATTGTTACCCCTCGCTGCTTTAAGATTTCGATGCTATTTAATACTGCTATTTGATGATGCAGATCCAGGGCGCTAGTTGGCTCATCCAAAAGGATCAGATCTGGTTCCTGCACAAGTGCGCGAGCAATTAGTGCTCGCTGCATTTCACCGCCAGATAGATGGGAAATCATCTGACTTTGCATCCCAAAGAGCCCAGTTAATTTCAAGGTATCTGCTACCAGATTGCGTGAAGACTTGGATTCAGTTCCCCAGCCATCTTTCTTTGCGCGACCGAGCATTACATATTCGGCAACACTCATTCCGGCTGGGATTTGTGGATGCTGGGGAACAAAGGCGACGTTTCGATCGTGGTTTCGATAGATTTCAATTGAGTTATCAGTTGCACTTCCTGAGTAGGGAGAAGTTCCCAAAATTACTTTTAGTAAAGAAGTCTTTCCGGCCCCGTTTGGTCCAACTAAACAGGTCCAAGTGGTATCAGGAATCTCTGCATTTACATCAAAGAGAATGCCTCTGTTGCCTAGCGTTAAATTGATATTTTCTAAAATAATCATTGGTTTATTAATCGCTTTCTACGTAGGACAAATAGGAAAAAGGGGGCGCCAACAAAAGCAGTAATAATGCCAATTGGTAGTTCGGCAGGGGAGAGCAAAGTCCTAGCGCCAAGATCTGCCAAAACTAAGAAGGCAGCTCCTGTAATTGCAATCGTAGGTAAGGCTCGATTTGTAACTCTATGAGTAAGACCGCGCACCAAGTGCGGCACGACAATTCCAACAAAACCAATTAGGCCACTTGCTGCCACGGCTGTTGCCGTTGCCAAAGTTGCGGCAATGACTGCAATAACGCGGATCTTGTTGGGATTAATGCCAAGAGAGTAAGCCTCTTCATCAGTAAGCATCAACCCATCTAATTGCTTGGCAACAATCAACAAGATGATTAGCGCAACACCAATATAAATCGCTGACCAAGTCACTACCTGCCAAGAGGCAGCAGTTAGTTCACCTAAAATCCAAGAATAAACGGGACGAAGTGATGCACTGTGTCGTTGCTGTAGATATGTCTGCACCGCTGTGGCGAAGGAACCAACGGCAATACCAGAAAGAAGAAGGGAATTTGGCTCAGCAAAGAATTTGCCTGAGATGAAGAAACTAACTACTACCGCCAAAATTGCTCCAGAAAATGCAAAGGCGGGTAATAGACCATAAAGATTTCCGTGAGAATTTGTTATCGCGATAGTTGCGCCAAGACCTGCCCCTGCAGCTGCGCCAAGTAAATATGGGTCTGCCAGTGGATTTCTAAATACAGTTTGATAAACCGCGCCACTAGTGGCCAACGCACTTCCAACTAGCGCGGCCAAAATTACTCGAGGCAGGCGAATGTCGAAAAGAACAGAGCGGTCCTGTTCTGACAAATGCGAATCCATTCCAAGAAAGGAACGAAGAATTGAGGTGAATGGAATATGTATTGGCCCAAAACTTATCCCTAGGAGCGCTATGACTAGAAGAAGGAGGGCAGCAAAGAGCGTGATTTGCCATCGCCAAATTGAACGAAGCTCCTCACCGCTCATATGCGCCCCATATCTTTCGTTACTTTGTATTAATTAGTAGATATTGAATTACCGACGAATTGGTAGAAATCAACTAAGCGAGGGCCCCATCTAGATGGGATATCACTTGGAAGAATTACAACTTTGTTGAATGCTACTGCCGAAATTCCAGCCCAGCCAGGTCGAGCTGCAACAGTCTTGGCGTTCTCGCCGAATTCTCCATCACTTAGGAAGATAAATTGTGGATCTGACTTGAGGATGTATTCACTTTGAAGTTGCGGATAGCCACCATCATCGGCAGTTGCGGCGCCATCAGCAATGTTTGTTAGATTGAAATCAGCGTAGACCTTTCCGATAAAGGTGCTTGAGGTGGCTGAGTAGAGAGTGTTATCCAATTCATGGAAAAACTTTGAACTCTTGCGTAGTTTTTTCGTTGCGATGCTTTGAGCGATTGCTGTTTTCATTGAAGCTATTACCTTTGCTGCCTGGGTTTTGTGACTTGTAATGGAGGCAAGCTGAGATATTTCAGCATATGCCTCGGCAAGGTTATTAGGCGTGTGTTCTACGTAAACCGCAATTTTTAGATTTCGCAATTGCGTGATGATCGAATCGGCCTTGGTCGCGGTGCTCTGGATGACGATCAAATCAGGCTTATATGCAATCAGGGCCTCTACATTTGGATTGAAAGCAGAAAGCTTTGTTACAGGTGTGTTTTTTGGAAAATTCGATAGATCATCTACTGCAATTACTTGCTTTGCCGCGCCAATAGCAAAAAGATCTTCTGTAGCACTTGGTGATAATGAAATTATTCTAGATGGGATTTTGGTGGCTGCAGTGGCATTGGGAACGATCGCTAATACGAGAGTTGCGGATAAAATAGGGACTAAAAACTTCTTTGCGGACAGAAAAAAACTCCCTCAAACATTGAGGGAGGAAGCTGGGCTTAAAAAAGATAACTACTCTTCTCGAGGCCCGACCTTCCTCCGAGGTCGGATACATCAGCAATTCGTTAGGCGACCTGGCTTAGTTTGATGTCTCAAACTTCTACAGTTGCGAAGACAGCGCCGGGATTTAACCGGACTTCGCTAAACGCATTGCTACTAGTGATTTGACTCGCTAGCGGGTGAAACCTAGCACGAACTATTTGTTACGCCGGGATTTACGGCCTGCTAGGAAAGCGAGTCCAATTGCAATTACCGTTGCTCCGCCAAGCATAAAAACCTCAGTGCCTTCAAAACCACGGTGTTCTTCACGAATATGGTCGGCCGGTTCGCGATTAACGCTTTCTCCAGATTCGTGGCCTGGGGCGTTCTGACTGACTGCAGGAGTGGGCGCGCTCTCCTCAGCAAATGCCGAATTGGATGGAAGTGAAATAAGAACCGCGGAAGTAAGAAGGGAAATAGTAAATACTCGTTTGGTTATTACCGATCTCATGGCGACAGGGTACTCTTTTAAACATGGAATATCGTCGCCTCGGCAGTAGCGGAATGTATGTCTCGGAAATTTCTTATGGAAATTGGATCACACACGGTTCTCAGGTTGAGCAGAACTCTGCGATCGCCTGCGTGCGCGCCGCTCTTGATGTGGGAATTACTACTTTCGATACTGCCGACGTTTACGCCGGCACCAAAGCAGAGGTAGTTCTGGGCAAGGCGCTAAAAGGTGTTCGGCGAGAAAGCTATGAGTTGTTCACAAAAGTTTATTGGCCAACTGGTCCGGGCAAGAATGATCGCGGGTTATCACGAAAGCACATCATGGAATCGGTACACGCTTCACTCAAGCGACTTGGCACCGACCATATTGATCTTTACCAAATGCATCGCTTTGACTACGAAGCTCCACTTGAGGAAAGCATTAGAGCTTTTGAAGATTTAATCCGCCAAGGCAAGGTTAATTACATTGGATTTTCCGAATGGACGGCGGATCAAATTTCGGCTGGTTTGGCGATTCAAAAGGAACTTGGTTACACCAGATTTGTATCTAGCCAACCGCAATACTCAGCGCTCTGGCGCGTCATTGAATCAAAAGTTATTCCACTTTGCCAGAAAGAGGGGATCGGGCAAATTGTTTGGTCACCAATGGCACAAGGTGTCCTAACAGGCAAATATCTTCCAGGGAAAAAGCCACCAGCGGGTTCTCGGGCGACAGATAAGAAGAGTGGTGCGGAGATGATCTCTCGTTGGATGAAGGATGATGTACTTAGCGCCGTTCAGAAATTAGTTCCGATTGCCCAGTCACTTGATTTAACTATGGGACAACTTGCCTTGGCTTGGGCACTTGCAAATGAGAATGTTTCATCGGTAATTATGGGAGCAACAAAGCCCAAGCAGGTTAAAGATAATGCTAAAGCCTCAGGGATAAAGTTAAGTGAGCAAGTATTAAAGGCTATTGATGAAGCCCTAGGAAATGTAGCAACCCGCGATCCGAATCTGACTGAAAGTCCGAAACCGCGGGCCTAATACTTATTTTAGTATTTCGCCACGCTTTACTTGAGGAAGTGGAGCGCGCATTCTACGAATTTGGGTTGAACGCAAGAAGCCGTAAATTCCAATTCCCTTTGTTGGCTCACCTGGGAATTTAACTTCCACAATCTTTCGGATTTTGCGAGAGAAAAAGAGACCAGAAATTATCGAGTAGAGCATTAGTGAATACATAAATAAAATTGCGAAGAGTTGCACATAGCGATTAGGGATCATCGTTAGAACTAGTACGACCATGATTGCTGGCAAGAAAAATTCACCAATTGTTCGACGAGAATCTACGTAATTTCGCACATAGCGCTTTGCTGGACCCTTGTCGCGAGCTGGCAGTGCACTTTCTTCTCCGCGCATATAAGCAGCACGAGCAGTTGCACGAGCAGCGCGCAAATCTTGCTTGGCTCGATTTTTATTGGCTTTAGTTACTGGAGCGGTAATTGAATTTACCTTGGTCTTAGCAACCGCCTCTTTACGCTTTGGAGTGGCTTTGCCTTTTTTGTTATCAGATTCGCTCATGTGCCTACGGTAGGGCCAACATTCTCTCAAGAGCAACTTTTGCGTATTTTGCCGTCTCTGTGTCGACCGAAATTTGGTTCACCAGACGACCCTGGACCAATGATTCCATTGCCCAAACTAGGTGAGGCAAGTCAATTCGATTCATCGTGGAGCAGTAGCAAACCGTCTTATCTAAGAAATGGATCTCGCGATCTTGGTAAGTGTTTGCTAGGCGCTGAACTAAGTTCAGCTCAGTACCAATTGCCCACTTGCTACCCACAGCAGAGGCTTCTATGGCTCTAATAATTGCTTCGGTACTTCCGACGACATCAGCACTAGATACCACTTCGTTCTTGCACTCCGGGTGAACTAAGATTTGAATACCTGGCACTTTTTTGCGCATATCGATGATGTTTTGAAGTGAGAATCTGCCGTGAACCGAGCAGTGCCCTCGCCACAAAATAACTTTGGCATCTTTTAGCTCTTGATCAGTTAAATCACCGTTTGGCTTCCATGGATTCCAAACTACGCAATCAGAAAGTGAGAACCCAAGTTTTTCAACCGCCGTGTTTCGCCCCAGATGTTGGTCGGGCAGGAAAAGAACTTTTTCTGCCTTATCAAAGGCCCAGCGAAGTGCGCGCTCAGCATTAGATGAGGTACACACTGCGCCACCATTTTTGCCAGTAAAGGATTTAATAGCAGCCGAGGAATTCATGTAGGTAATCGGAATTGTTTTAGAAGCCAGTCCAAGTTTTTCTAATGTCTGCCAACATTCATTGACTTGATTCGCAGTGGCCATATCAGCCATTGAACAACCAGCTGCTAAATCTGGCAGGATTACTTTTTGATCCGCACTGGTCAATATGTCAGCGCTTTCAGCCATGAAGTGCACCCCACAAAAGAAAATAAATTCTGCAGAAGTATTTTCTTGGGCGGCCTGCGCTAATTTAAATGAGTCACCCGTGATATCAGCAAAGGCAATTACTTCATCTCTTTGGTAATGATGACCAAGAATCATTGCCCGAGATCCAAGAGCAGCTCGTGCTGCTTTTGCACGTTTGACTAAATCTGGGTCACTGGCAGCCGGTAGTTCCCCAGTGCAAGAAACCCCGCGCTCACTCTGGAGGTCCACTCCTTGACCAAGAAGAAGTAGATCGGCAAGTTTGGATGGGCCCATGGGGTAATTATGGGCTAATATTCGAATATGAGTACTGAGACAACGACAGATGTGACCATCACGCCAGCGCAATCCACTGGGATCTCGCTAACAGAAGTAGCCGCAACCAAGGTTGCAGCGCTACTAGCCCAGGAAGGTCGCGATGATTTATGTCTTCGCGTTGCTGTGCAACCTGGTGGTTGTTCAGGTCTTCGCTACCAGCTCTACTTCGATGATCGTTCACTAGATGGCGATGACGTAACAGAATTTGGTTCAGTCAAGGTTGTAACCGACAAGATGAGCACGCCATATTTGATGGGTGCCTCAATTGATTTCGTTGACACTATTGAGAAGCAAGGTTTCACTATCGATAACCCCAATGCACAGGGCTCCTGTGCTTGTGGCGATTCGTTCCACTAAATCTCAGCGCACTCCTTCATGAAGATTGGCGTTGCCGGTTCTATCGGCAGAGATCACCTATTCACCTTCTCTGGCAAATTCACCGACTCAATGGTTGCGGGCTCACTCGATAAAATTTCGCTCTCATTTCTTGTCGATGATTTAGTGATTCATCGCGGTGGAACTGGCGCCAACATTGCATTTGGTCTTGGTGTATTAGGAGCCAATCCCGTTCTTATTGCAGCGGCAGGAACTGACTGGAGTGATTACGAAGCATGGCTCAGTCGCCACGGAGTAAATACGGAAAAGGTAAAAGTCTCCCAGAACCAGCACACCGCAATTTTCATGGTGACCACCGATAGCGAAATGAATCAGATCGCATCCTTCTATCCCGGTGCAACATCGGAGGCACGCGAAATTGAATTAGCGCCCATTCACGAAGCTATCGGCGGCATCGATTTACTGATCGTTTCACCCGATGACCCAGAGGCAATGCTTCGTCACACCGAAGTGGCGCATCAATTGGGTATCTCGATCATCGCCGATCCATCACAACAATTGGCTTGGCTCGATGGTGAGAAAATTCGCGCACTCATTGATGGCGCAACGTATCTATTTATGAATGAGTACGAACTCGGTATTGCGATTCAGAAGACGGGTTGGAGCGATAGCGAGATTCTCGATCGTGTGAAGTATCGCGTTGTCACAATGGGCAGCGATGGCGCGCGCATCGAAAGTAAAGGTGCGGCCACAATTTCAATCACAGTTCCGCAAGAGAAGGATAAAGTTGATCCCACCGGAGTGGGCGATGCTTTCCGTTCCGGCTTTATCGCTGGACTTTCTTGG
>CAIJOE010000052.1 GCA_903822245.1 uncultured Actinomycetes bacterium | reverse complement strand
GCAAGAAATAACTTCAACCCCGCCAATATCGCCAAGTACGTCAAGTAAATCTGTTGGATCACTTCCTGGAATTGCCACAACTAGATCATCAGTTCCCTTGCCACCTTCAGAGCTAAGAACTACAAGTGAGCGAATATCTCCCCCGGCAAAACCAATAGCTGATGCCACCGCGCCAAGTGAACCTGGACGATCTGGGAGTGTGATTTGAAGTTGGAAGATTGCCATAAGAGAAATCTAGCCCTTCTTGGTTACAAGTGAGTTACAAATAAGTTTAGATCTGAACAATATTGTTGCCCTTGATGGCAACTTTGATCTTATCTAGCGCGATTTGGGTTGGACCAGCAACTGCTGCCCCGCCATTTGTTGGATCAAAGGCAGCCCCATGGCATGGGCACTTGATCAAATGTGATGCGCTGTCATAGTCAGCAACACAACCTTGATGGGTGCAGATCCTGGCATAAGCAAAGACGCCAGCTTTCGTTCTAAAGACAATTGCGGCTCGGCCATCAGCAGCCTGGAAGTTCTTAGTTGCTCCTACTGGCAGATCAGCCAAGGTAGCAATCGCAGCGCCCGCTTCTGGTGTTGGATTTGTTGTGGTGAACTTCTTTCCGGCAAAAGCTGCAACAACTGAGGCTGCGCCAACTCCAATTAATCGAACTACTTCGCGTCGATCTTTTAGGTTTGGAATTATTGAAGTGATTCTGCGACTGCGAGCGCTTTGGCGAATTGATAAAAACAGCGCCAGCCACAAGATCGCATAAGCAGTGTCACTACCTAGGAAGTAAGGCTTTACCGACCAAGTAGCAGAGAGCCAAAGAATGATTGACATTGAAAAGCCGCCAAGTGCTGCTAGCTCACCGGCAATTCCAAGTAGCGTTGCAATACCTATTGCAAACTCACTAAGCATTACTCCCCAACCCATTAGCGAGGCGTGCTCGACCATGTGTTGCAAGATTGCATGGATTGGTGAGGTTGTTAGATAACCCTTTAATTGTTCACCGATGTAGTGCGGTGAGGCGGAGTTTAGAAATCCCGCATCTGTTGCCTTATTCCAACCACCATAGATCCAAGTGATTCCTAAGAACAGGCGGATTACTCGTGCGCTCATTGGTTGTGATTGCCAGGTGCGAGAAAAACTGTAGTTTGCCATGCTCCCTCACTTGGACTCGAACCAAGAACCTGCCGATTAACAGTCGGCTGCTCTGCCAATTGAGCTATGAGGGACTGCGCTGGGATTTTCTCCCTGCAACTTGGGAAATCTTACCCTAGGTCTCCCACTGCTATTTCTCGCTGGGCCCGCTTGGCACTTTCCAAGGCAACCAAGGTGGCAAAGGTCTCGGTGTATTGGGCTTCGTTCTCAACTGGGTTTAGCCGTTGAAGGGTGGACTTTAATTCAGTGATTGATCTAGTAATTGCTACTTCCCGAAGCCGCGCAAAAACGCTGACGGTATAGCGCTCTGAGATTTCACGGTCGGTGCGAATTGGCTCCACGAGTAATTCAGTAATTAAGGATTTCACATCTTGTGCTTGTGATTTCTCAATCAGTGTTGGAATCTCAAACTTACCAAGGGCGTCAATCTCGATTCGAAGCTGGTGATAGGCCCAGTAGGAAAATGCATTCTTCTCAAGGTTTTCCCAGTCAGTGGCCAGATCAGGTAATTGCAATTTAATCTTTAATACTTCCCGCTCTAAAAGCAGGATTGGATCGCGCAGATTTACCTCATTTTCCACCGCTTCAACTACCGGTGCGCTAGAAGAAGTTCTAGTTCCCGAGCGCTTAACGGCCGATGAAACAGTCTCCACATCTAGCCCGAGCCAGCCAGCAAGTAGTTTTATATATTCGGGGCGAAGGGATTTATCTTTGATATTAGCCAAAATTGGCGCCACCACATTTAGCGCCGAGACTCGACCTTCAGCCGATGCCACATCATATTTTGCGATTTGGGTGCGCATTGCAAATTCAAAAAGTGGCACTCTTCGAGCAATTAGATCGCGCACAGCCCCGTCGCCCGATTCAATTCGAAGCTCACAAGGATCTTTTCCAGTTGGCTCTACGGCCACGAAAGTCTGAGTAACAAACTTTTGATCTAGCTCAAATGCCTTCATTGCTGCTTTTTGTCCAGCGGCGTCGCCATCAAAAGTGAAAATGACTTCGCCTCGGAAAGAATCGTCATCCATAAGTAATTGCCTAATTACTTTGATGTGTTCCTCGCCAAATGCTGTGCCACAGGTGGCAACGGCAGTTGTGACCCCGGCCAAGTGGGCGGCCATTACATCGGTATAACCCTCAACGATTACGACTTGGCGCTTTTTGGCAATCTCTTTCATTGCCATATCTAAGCCATAGAGAATCTGAGACTTCTTATAGATTGGCGTCTCTGAGGTATTTAAATACTTTGGTCCTTGATCAACCTCATCACTTGCCAATTTACGAGCGCCAAAACCAACATAATCTCCAGATATGTTTCTAATTGGCCAAACTAAACGATTGCGATAACGATCAATTGGTCCCTTGCTACCTTCTTTTGATAATCCAGCAGTTGCAAGTTCGCCATCAGTAAAACCATTTGCTTTTAAATGCTTATAAAGGGCGTCCCATTCATCTGGTGCATAACCAACACCGAATTGCTCGGCAGCTGCCTTATCAAAGCCACGCTTTTGCAGGAACTCACGGCCCACTTGGGCTGGGCCAGCAAGTGCCAATTGTTCTTGATAAAAAGTTGCTGCTGCAAGGTTTGCCGCAAAAAGTCTGGAGCGGTTAACCCCAGAGGTATTACCACCGCCAGTTCCGTCATAGCGAAGGGTGTAGCCCATGCGATCTGCCAGTTTTTCAACAGACTCCATAAAAGTTAAGTGATCAATCTTCATTAGGAATGCGATTACATCCCCGCCAACCCCACAACCAAAGCAGTGGAAATAACCTTTACTTGCGGTGACTGTGAAAGAGGGCGACTTCTCATCGTGGAACGGACAAAGACCTTTTTTAGCTCCAGCCCCAGCGCTCTTTAGTTGAACAAAATCGCCAACTACATCATCAATAGCTGAGTTATCGCGAACATAGGTGACATCTTCATCCCTAATGCGTCCACTACCTGCTGCTGCCATGGGCGTTATCTTAGTCGGGCGTGAAGTGCGATTGCACCTGGGTCAGTTAGCGAGGCGACTTGGTCAATGACTACGCGTAGTTTTTGCGCATCAGTTGTGGCCCGCTGCCAATCCTGCAAGAAAAATGATTCAAGGCTTGTTGGCGCAGTAGCTAATACCTTTTCTACCAACTCTTTGATCAATGATTGCTCATCGTCATAGCGCTTTACTGAATTTTGTGAATTAATAATATAAAAACCAGCCAAAGACTTTAGAAGAGCCACTTCCACATGTTGGGCTCGTGGCACAACTAAATTTGCGTTATATCTAGTTAGATTTGCCTCGCCATAGCGATCACGAGTTTCTCTTTCAGCTGCCAGTGCAAAGCGGCCAACTAATTGCGATGCCAAATCCTTTAACCGCGCCAGGCTTCGATGACTGCCATCGTAATATTTTGGCCAGCAGGATAGGTTTTGTAAACTTGCCAGTGCTTGTTCTGCTTCAGCTAATTCAATCCCAGTCATGTAGTTATCTGTGGCAACTTGATAGATAGCTGGCAGATCATTAGAAAGATCAGCGAGTTTTACTTGGCCGGTAACTAGCGCATCTTCCAAATCGTGCACTGAGTAAGCCACATCATCAGACCAGTCCATAATCTGAGCTTCAAATGATTGTGCTCCGGCAGGTGCTCCTGCTCTAGCCCAATTGAAAATAGTTTGGTCATCATCATAAACACCAAACTTTTGGGCATTTATCGCTCTAGGCCATGGATACTTTGTCGCTGCATCTAGTGAAGCCCTAGTTAGATTTAACCCAAGTGAGATGCCATCTGCATCAACTGTCTTTGCTTCTAGGCGAACTAATAATCTAAATGACTGCGCATTACCTTCAAAACCGCCGCATGAATTAGCAACGGTATTTAGTGCCTCTTCACCATTGTGTCCAAAAGGTGGATGGCCAATGTCATGAGCTAAGCAAGCACCTTCCATCAAATCTGGATCAGCGCCAAGGGCGGCGCCAAGTTCTCGGCCAACCTGGGCGCATTCAAGAGAATGAGAAAGTCTGGTGCGTGGGAAATCTGTTGCCCATGGCACTGCGACTTGAGTTTTTGCCGCTAAACGTCGAAGTGCAAAGGAATGAATGATTCGTGCGCGATCACGAGCAAACTCAGTTCGCCCTAATCGCTTTGCCGGTTCATCCAAGAAACGAGCGCGATCACTTTCGGAGTATCCGGGATGCTCAGTAGCTGCTTTTAGAACCATAAGGGCTTAACTCTAATTCTTAATCTGATCAGTTAGGTGGATGCCGTGGCGACCAACGGTGACATAGGCTAAATAAGCACCGGTTTCGCGCACTAAGTAGCGAAAACTTGAACTCTTTGTGGAGGCTGGTCCAGTCTTAGTAGGAGCACAGGAAGTGGTGATTTTAAAATCACGAGCCATCGTCATTGCCCTAAGGCAGTGATACTGATCTGTAACAATAATTGCTGACTTTAAATTGCGCACTCGCATATCGGTGATGTATGCCCGGGTGCTATTTAAGGTGTCAGTTCCAAGTGGCACCGAATCAATAAACCGTTTTGCAACCCCATTTGCTTTAAGCCAGTTATAACCACTTGCCGCTTCAGTTGTTCGATCCCCTGGCTGGCCGGCGCCCACAGTAATAATTCTGGAAGCCAAGCCAAGATCATAAATTCGCTTTGCTTCAACCAATCTAGCCTTTAGAACATCACTTGGCCGACCATCAAATTGCGCGGCTCCCAAAACAACTATTGCATCACTCTTCACTGGCTTTGTGTGAGTGGCCGTATACCAAACATTACCGGCAGCATAAAGGGGCAAAATAATTGCAATAAGTAAAGCAAATGAGATGAGCCGTTTGATCAATTTAAAAAGAAAAAACAAAATTAGCCACCCGAGACTGAATCATCGATGGTGATTGCAGGAATCTCAAAGGGATCATTTAGCCAACCATCGGGTAGGGAAACTGGTCGGCCATGTGAAGTGCGCCCGCGAGGGGCATCTGCAACTTCACTTGGATATGGCTGATCCTCTAGTTGATTTAAAATCCACTCTAATTCACCCATCGATGCAACCATGCCAAACTTTGCTCGAAGCTCTCTTGGCACGCTAAAGCCCTTTAAATACCAAGCCATATGCTTTCGAAGATCACGCATCGCACGACCTTCTGATTCAAAGAATTCAATTAGTAACTCTCCGTGGCGCCTGATTACTTCGCGCACTTCAAAAAGTGATGGCGCAGATTTTGCTTGACTTCCCACAAATGCAGCAACTAAATCAGCAAATAACCAAGGCCGGCCCAAACATCCGCGTCCAACTACTACCCCGGCGCAGCCAGTTTCTTGCATCATGGCCACGCCATCGGCGCCAGACCAAATATCGCCATTTCCTAAAACTGGAACACCAGTAGGTTTCATAAATTCAACAAGTCTGGCAATTGCAGACCAATCTGCTTTACCTTCATACATCTGGGATGCAAAGCGCGCATGCAAGGCCACCCATGCAACTCCAGCATCCGCAGCAGCTTTTGCCGCAGTCAAATATGTTTGGTGATCACTATCAATACCGATGCGCATCTTTACCGTGACTGGAACACCAAATGGTTTTGCCGCAGCTACTGCTGAAGAAACTATATTTGAAAACAGCCGCTGCTTATATGGCAAGGCAGATCCCCCGCCACGTCTGGTTACTTTTGGAACTGGGCAACCAAAGTTTAAATCGATGTGATCAGCCAAGTTCTCTTCCATCAACATCTTCACGGCCAATCCCGTAACAATTGGATCAACTGCATATAACTGAACTGATCTTGGTGATTCACCTTTTCCGGGTGTGATTAAACGTAGTGTTTCTGGATGGCGCTCAATAAGGGCGCGCGCAGTTACCATTTCAGAAACAAAGAGTCCGGCCCCACTTTCACGGCAGAGCGTTCTAAAGGCAGAGTTAGTTATCCCAGCCATTGGAGCCAGCACAACTGGTGCTTCTAGCACCACTTCGTTATTTGCAAAGTTGCCGTTAGCAATTGGCAACCGCAGTGGCGCAAAGTTCTTGGTTAGCAACCTAACAACTTCGGAGCGAGCCAAGATTGAACTTGATCTATTGAGATGCGCTCTTGGGCCATCGAGTCGCGCTCACGAATAGTGACCGCATTATCTTCCAAGGTTTCAAAGTCGATGGTGATACAAAACGGGGTTCCAATCTCATCTTGGCGACGATAGCGACGGCCGATTGCACCTGAATCATCAAAATCAACTGACCAATTTTGGCGAAGTTCTTGCGCTAGGTCACGTGCTTTTGGTGAAAGATCAGCATTACGTGAAAGTGGCAGCACAGCGACCTTAATAGGAGCTAAACGGTGATCTAGTTTCATTACCGCACGCATTTCCATCTCTCCCTGAGAGTTTGGCGCTTCATCTTCGGTATATGCATCCATCATGAAAGTTAGAGCGCAACGATCAACACCTGCCGCAGGTTCAATGACAAATGGCACCCAACGCTCGTTCTTTTCTTGATCAAACCAAGAAAGATCTTTGCCGGAGGCAGCGCCATGAGCTTTTAGATCAAAGTCGGTACGAGATGCAATTCCTTCTAGCTCGCCCCACTCAGTTCCATTGAATTCAAACTTATATTCAATATCTACGGTGCGCTTTGAGTAATGTGAAAGCTTCTCTTTTGGATGCTCGAATAGACGCAAGCGATCTGGATTAATTCCTAGACTCTTATACCAATCAAGGCGAGTATCAATCCAGTATTGGTGCCATTCTTCATCAGTTCCTGGAACTACAAAGAATTCCATTTCCATTTGCTCGAATTCACGAGTACGGAAAATGAAGTTACCTGGCGTGATTTCATTACGGAAAGATTTACCAATTTGGCCAATACCAAAAGGTGGTTTCTTGCGTGAAGTTTGTGCCACATTATCGAAGTTAATAAAAATACCTTGCGCTGTTTCTGGGCGGAGATAGGCAAGTCCAGATTCATCTTCAACTGCGCCAAGATAAGTCTTTAGTAGACCAGAGAACTGCTTTGGCACGGTAAATTGACCTTTAGCACCGCAATTAGGACAGTTAACTTCTTCCATAGAAGTTGGTTGACGCTTGTGCTTGACTTGGAAAGCTTCTTCTAGGTGGTCTGCGCGATAGCGCTTGTGACATGCTTGGCATTCGGTAAGTGGATCAGAAAATGTCTCTACGTGACCAGATGCTTCCCAAACTTCGCGGGCCAAAATTACGCAAGAATCTAAACCAACAACATCTTCGCGGCCCTGCACCATTGAGCGCCACCATTGACGCTTCACATTGTTCTTAAGTTCAACTCCCAGTGGACCGTAATCCCATGAGGCGCGAAGTCCGCCATAAATTTCAGATGATGGATAAACAAAGCCACGGCGTTTTGCCAGGCTAACAATATTTTCTAAACGGTCTGCGGCCATGATTTCCTCCGGCTGGCTGTCGGCGCTACTCTCTTGCGGGTCGCAAGGGTCCTTATTCTACAAGCCCACACAGGTAGACTCCACACATGATCGCGATCGCATTGGCAGCGCTAACTGTTGGCGCAACCACGCTAGGTGGCATTACCGCCCTTAAATCTAAAGACCGCTTCCACCTAGTCCTTGGATTATCGGCTGGATTACTTCTTGGATTAGTCGCCTTTGATCTTTTTCCACAAATTTCTAGTAGTGCCACACTCAAAGTCGGCACTATTCATGGGGTTTATCTGGCATTTGTTATCGGCTTTTTGCTTCTTCACTTCTCAGAACAATTTGCTGGATCCCACGAACCAGCTGAATCTGATTATGAGCATGAGCACTCCCACTATGGAAATATCGCTGGTTCCCTTGGTGCTTTAGCCATGGCAGTTCATGTTTTCCTAGATGGCATGGCTCTTGCCGTTGCTTTTAAAGTTTCAAACAAACTTGGTTATGCCGTATTTGTAGCCCTACTGGTCCACGCATTTAGTGATGGGTTAAATACCGTGGCCATGTTGGTCAAAACCGGCCATTGGCAAAAAAGTGCTTCCTATCTCCTAGTTGTAGATGCAATAGCAAGAATTGGCGGAGCAGGCCTTGGGGCTTACTTAGTAATTAGTCAACCATGGGTTGCGATCTATCTAGCCCTCTTTGCAGGCTTTATTATTTATATTGCAACATCCCATATCTTGCCTGAGGCACACTCTCGCCACTCATCTAAATACACCATGCTGGCAACACTTGGCGGGGTTGCAATAATGTGGATTGTGGTTTCAAACCTTTAAATTGGTAGCGCTGGTAAAAGTTCTTAGGCTTTACCAAATCTGCGATCACGCATCGCATAGATTTCAATTGCTTTCCATAAGGTGTGGCGATCAACATCTGGCCACAAAACATCCATAAATACCATCTCGGCATAGACCGATTGCCATGGTAAAAAGTTTGAGGTGCGCTGCTCACCGGAAGATCGAAGGAATAAATCAACATCACTCATCTTTGGTGAGTAGAGGTGCTTTGAAAGTAGCTTTTCAGTAATGGCACTTGGCTTTAACTTACGTTTAGAAACTTCGGCGGCAATAGCTTGCACCGCATCGACAATCTCAGCTCTGCCGCCATAGTTAACACACATATTGAGGGTCAAGGTCTTATTGCGCTTCGTTAACTCTTCAGCCTCTTGCAACTCGTTGATCACCGATTTCCAGAGTCGGCCTGGCCTGCCGACCCAACGAACTCGTACGTCCAGTGCATG
>CAIJOE010000051.1 GCA_903822245.1 uncultured Actinomycetes bacterium | reverse complement strand
TCTGGATCATCACCATTAACGTGGAAGACTGGAGCCTGAATCATTTTTGCAATATCAGTTGAATAAGTTGATGAACGAGCAGCATGTGGTGAAGTTGTAAATCCAACTTGGTTGTTAACTACTATATGAATTGTTCCACCAGTGCGGTATCCCTTAAGAAGGGACAACGATAGTGTTTCAGAAACAACTCCTTGCCCAGCAAATGCAGCATCGCCATGCAAAAGTATTGGAAGAACCGGATACGAGATTTGTTCATCAATAGAGGTGTCTCCAGCAGCAACTCTTAACTTATCTTGCTTGGCACGAACAATTCCTTCAAGTACCGGATTTACCGCCTCTAAGTGGGATGGGTTTGCTGCTAAATAAATTTTGGTGGTTGCGCCAGATTCAGCTGTAAATGTTCCCTTAGTTCCTAAGTGGTACTTAACATCACCAGATCCATGCACTTCATTATCGTGGTAATTTCCTTCAAACTCTTGGAATATTTGTCCATAAGATTTACCAGCAATATTTGCTAATACATTAAGCCTGCCACGGTGCGGCATTCCAATACACACTTCATCTAAACCAGAATCAGCAGCTGATGAGATCATCGCATCAAGTAATGGGATTACCGACTCACCGCCTTCTAATGAAAATCGTTTTTGTCCAACATATTTAGTCTGCAAGAATGATTCAAATGCTTCTGCGCTATTTAATTTGCGCAATATTCTAAGCTGCTCTTCGCGAGCTGTTCTTGGTGCGCCTACTTCGATGCGCTCTTGAATCCATTTGCGTTCTTCTGGATTTGCAATATACATATACTCAACACCGATAGTGCGGCAGTATGAGTCGCGAAGTACTCCTAAAATTCTACGTAACTTCATAGATGACTTGCCACCAAAACCGCCGGTGGCAAACTCTCGATCTAGATCCCAAAGGGACAAACCATGAGTTACAACATCTAAATCTGGGTGAGATCTTTGAACATAAGCTAACGGTTCAATATCAGCCATTAAATGGCCAGTCGTGCGATATGCATCAATTAGTTTTTGTACTCGTGCAGTCTTACTAACGTCATCTTCTTTTCCAAATTGCATATCGACAACCCAGCGAATTGGTACATACGGAATACGAAGTGCTTCAAATATTTCATCGTAGAAGTTTTCTTCGCCTAGTAAAATCTCATGGATTCGTCGGAGGAAATCACCAGATTGCGCTCCTTGAATAATTCGGTGGTCATAAGTACTAGTTATTGTTACCACCTTGCTTATCGCTAAATCAGCAAGTGTTTGTTCATTTGCACCATGAAACTCCGCTGGATAATCAAGTGCGCCAACACCAAGAATTAATCCCTGTCCTTGCACCAATCTTGGGACTGAGTGAACTGTTCCAATCGTGCCGGGGTTTGTGAGTGAAAGTGTGGTTCCGGCAAAATCTTCAACTGTTAGTG
This sequence comes from uncultured Actinomycetes bacterium, assembly GCA_903822245.1. Taxonomy (GTDB): domain Bacteria; phylum Actinomycetota; class Actinomycetes; order Nanopelagicales; family Nanopelagicaceae; genus AAA044-D11. Next base: position 994 of record CAIJOE010000051.1, on the reverse strand, counting down.
CACCGCTTCTAGCTTTTCGAACCATATCTTCATAAGCTGACCAAAATTGTGCAAAATCTAAATCTTCACACCCTTTAATTGATGGCACTAATAATTGTCTAGAACCATCTGCTTTTGCTAAATCAATTGCTATACCTAAATTGATATGTTCCGGATGCCCAACTGCTGGCTTTCCTTCTAACTCAGTGAAGAAAGCATTCATCTCTGGCATTGCTCTTGCTGCTTTAATCATTGCGTAACCGATTAGATGAGTAAATGAAACTTTGCCACCACGACCACGTTTTAAATGATTGTTAATAACAGTTCGATTATCGATCATTAACTTCGCTGGAACGACTCGAACACTTGTTGCTGTCGGAACTGAAAGTGAACCCTCCATTGATTGCACAACTCTTGCAGCCACACCGCGAAGTGGTTCAACCGATGAAGCGCTTGGTGTAACTAAAGTTGGAATCGGTTTAACAATTGGATCTGCGGGCTTCATTGTTGATACGGAAGTATTAATTGGTTCGGAAATCTTTTCAATTATTGGCTGAGAAGCGACTGCGACTGGTTGTGGTGTTGCAACCGGAGGTGGTGTAACTGGTTTAGTTGATTGCGATTTAGGAATTGGCGGAACTCCTGCTTTTGGTGAAGCAGAGTTTGCGGAAGTATTCAGCGATGGTGTGCCCTTAAAATCGGCAAAGAAATCCCACCAAGCTTTGTCTACTGATGCTGGATCAACTTGATATCTTTCATACATCTCTTGAACTAACCACTCATTAGGACCAAAGGAACCGCCAAAGTGATTAGCGGGCGTATTCGCTCCTGCTTCGCTCACTCATAGCTCCTTATTTTGGCCAAAATCACTTTGCTCAACTGGTTAATCTTAACTCTCACTCCAACCTTGCTTAACCTTTATCGGCGATGTATTCATCTGAAAGTGGCCAGTAGCACATAGTTCGGGCTGGCAAGAGCCCTAAATTAACGGCATGGTTGCGCCTATGAGTGATCC
>CAIJOE010000050.1 GCA_903822245.1 uncultured Actinomycetes bacterium | reverse complement strand
GTGCAGGCGCATCACCGCCTCTTTGTTAAAAGCATCGCAAATATAGGCATAACTGTGTTCTAGTGGCGCAACGATTACTTCACCTAAAGCCAAGGTCTCAACGGTCTGATCGATTGCCGCCTCTAGCTCTTGTGGTGAGAGCTTTAATAATTCAATTACTTGCGGCATGGGTTAACTATAACTTTTCAATTGCCTTGGCAATTACCCCATCAACCATGGCATGAATGGCCGTGCCCTCAGGCAAATACTCTTCAGAAATGATTTCCCCACGCTCATGAATGGCGCTGACAAGATCGCCACGACTAAAAGGAATCACGGTCTTTATTTCCACTCTGGGCCTTGGAAGTGAACTCTCGATCGCTTTGATTAGGGTTTCAATTCCATATCCAGTTCGAGCTGAAAAGGCAAAACTATTTGGCTCTAGTCTCAGCAATTGCATAATCGTCTCAGGTGGTGCCACATCGGCTTTATTGATTGCAATTATTTCTGGGATATCCCCACCACCAATTTCATTTATTACTTCCCGCACCGCGCTGATCTGCCCCATTGGATCAGGGTGGGAACCATCGACCACGTGAACAATTAGATCTGATTCAGAGACTTCTTCAAGTGTTGATTTGAAAGCTTCAACTAATTGATGCGGCAGGTGGCGAACAAATCCAACCGTGTCTGAAAGTGTGAATATCCGCCCATCGCTGGTCGTGGACTTCCTAACCGTTGGATCCAAAGTAGCAAAAAGCGCGTTTTCAACTAATACACCAGCATCAGTTAAACGATTCATTAGTGAAGATTTACCAGCATTGGTATAGCCCGCAATAGCAACTGATGGAATGTTATTTCGTCTGCGCTCTTGGCGTTTAGTATCACGAGAAGTCTTCATCTCTTTAATCTCTCGGCGCAGCTTTGCCATCTTGTCATTAATTCGCCGGCGATCAGTTTCAATTTTTGTTTCACCGGGACCGCGCCCACCAATTCCACCAGCCTGACGGGAAAGTGAATCACCCCAACCGCGAAGTCTTGGAAGTAGGTAACTCATCTGTGCTAACTCAACTTGTGCCTTACCTTCACGGCTCTTGGCGTGCTGAGCAAAAATATCCAAGATCAAAGCTGTGCGATCAATTACCTTTACTTTGCTTTTTTGTTCTAGGTTTCGAAGCTGGGCTGGTGAAAGCTCGCCATCACAAACAACTGTGTCAGCTCCAGTTGCAACAACTGATCTACGAAGTTCTTCAACTTTTCCAGATCCAATAAAGGTAGACGGGTCTGGCCTATCGCGCCGTTGAATCAAACCATCCATAACTTCAGAGCCAGCAGTCTCGGCCAGAGCTGCCAATTCCTTTAGGGAATTTTCAGCATCAAGGGCGCTCCCCTCGGTCCACACCCCAACTAGAATTACTTTCTCAAGGCGTAATTGGCGATATTCCGCATCTGAAATATCTTCTAGTTCAGTTGAAAGTCCAGCAACTCTTCGAAGCGCTTGGCGATCTTGCAAATCAGCCTGATTGGCTTCCCAATCTTCTTTGTGACTTTCAGCGGCATCAAAGTCTGCTGCTGCCTGGGCTGAATCAGCAATTAGTTGATCGATATCAAACTTATCGAAATTATCTTCTTCTTGACTCACAGATACTTACTCAAATCGTGATCAGCAATTAGAACTGCTGGACCTGTAAGCGTGGCATTGCTATGACCATCAATATCAACAACTAAACGACCACCTGGCGGGTTAATAACCCACTTAATTGGAAGTGACTTACCTTTCTTCAAAGTTGCGGCAAGTGCGACGGCGCAAGTTCCTGTGCCACATGATCTAGTCTCCCCCGAACCACGCTCATGTACTCGCATCTTTAGTTCGCCATTTTCCAAGAATTGAACAAATTCAACATTCACACCATCTAGATACTCATCAGCTGGAGCAACTTGTGGCGGGCTCTTTAAATCACCGACATCTTCTACATCATCAACAAAAACTACAGCGTGTGGATTTCCGGTACTGATGTTGTAACCGGTCCAGGTTTTTCCATTTGCAGTTGCTGTTATTTCACCATAATTCTCTTGAACCTTGCCTAGATTGACTGAAATATCTTCTTTTTCGGGAACTGCCAAATACTTCATGCCATCTCTGGTATTTATTGGAAAGATTCCAGCAGGTTGGTGGCCCCGCTCAACTAGATATCTAGCCATCACTCGAATCCCATTGCCACACATTTCAGCAACCGAGCCATCGGCATTTCGATAATCCATAAACCATTTGCCATCAACTTTTGTAATTCGAATAGTTCCATCGGCGCCAATTCCAGTCTGGCGATTACAAATTCTTAGGATTTGCTGCGGGGTTAATTCATTCTCGTTATTTGGATCGAAAGTTATGACAAAGTCATTTTCTGTGCCATGGCCATAAGTGCCAATTAACTTCTCGCTCATGCTTTGAGAATAGTGGGAAGAAGGGTCGCCATGCGCTGTGAAATGGACCCGGGCTTTAACCAAGTTATTCGCTCATCGCGACTAAACCAGGTCTCTTGCCGGCGGGCATATTGTCTAGTTGCTCTAGCCGTATATTCCATGGCTTGGTCTTGGGTTAATTCACCATGCTTCATTCGAACTATTTGGGCATAGCCAATTGCAGCTTGAGCAGTTTTTCCTTCAAGTAGCCCCTGATTAATTAGCTCTTCAACTTCATCAACAAAGCCGGCCTGCCACATTTTTTCTACCCGCAGCAAAATTTGCGTATCTAAACTCGCACGATCCATAACCAAGCCAAATTGCAGCGCCTTGGGATATCTAGTTGAATCTTTACGAGGCAAGGTCGCCGTAAAGGGCTGACCGGTTATTTCAATTACTTCTAGCGCGCGAATTACCCGTCGAATATTCTCTTTAGGGATTGCAAGTCCAGCAGCTGGATCTAACTTCGAAAGGCGAGAGTGCATCTCATCATTTCCTAGTTTTTCTGCTTCATCAGTAATTTTCTGTCTCACATCAGGGTCAGTCTCTGGAAAAACTAAATCATCTAGAATCGACTTAATATATAGACCAGTTCCTCCAACAACAACTGCTGGTATCCCCCGGGAATTAATTTCATCTATTTTTGCTCTGGCTAGTTCTTGATACCAAGAAACAGTCACATCCTGGCTGACAGTTACCATGTCTAAAAGATGGTGGGTGATGCCCGCCTGCTCTTGGGTATTTAATTTAGCTGTCCCAATATCCATGCCTTTATAAAGTTGCATTGAATCTGCATTAACTATCTCTGCGCCAATTTCCTTAGCAATTGCAACCGCGATATCGCTCTTACCGGTTGCCGTCGCCCCGCAAACAACAATTAGATTTGCTCTCACTTATGAACGGGCCTTTAGTTGGGCCAGGGTTGGCATTCCAACCATAATTGCACTTGTGCCAGATTCAAGGCTGCGCGCTGCGCTTGCCTGACCACCTTTGGTTTTACGAATATCGATCGGTAGGTCTTGGGCCAAGACAAAGTTGGGTGAAGCCTTTGTGATCTTAGAAATTACGGCATCTCCTGGACGCGGAGCATTTGCTGGATCAACTTTAAAGTGAGCCAGGCGAAAATCTTTAGTTCTTCCAGTCATGCGAGATTGATCGCCATCATGTCGTCCTTCATAATCTGCGACCAATATTTCTTGATCTGTCCCTAGAACTTGGTTATTTACTTCATGAGAAATTTCTTGCTGAAGTTTATGCAAAGCGTCATATCGCTCTTTCATAACTGCATCAGAGATTTGGCCATCCATCGATGCCGCCGGGGTTCCTGGCCGCTTTGAATACTGGAAGGTGTAGGCAGCTAAGAATTTAACTTGTTTTGCCAGCTCCATGGTTGCTTGAAAATCATCATCACTTTCCCCAGGAAAGCCAACAATGATGTCGGTAGTAATCGTGGAATTTGGCATAGCAGCTCGAACCTTTTCAATAATTCCTAGATATCGATCAGCTCGGTAGGAGCGGCGCATCGCCTGCAAGATGCGATCAGAGCCTGACTGCAATGGCATGTGCAGATGAGGCATAACATTTGGGGTTTGCGCCATCGCTTCAATCACATCATCAGTGAAATCTCTTGGATGGGGTGACATAAAGCGAACGCGCTCTAGGCCATCGACTTTGCCACATTCGCGAAGTAATTTGGCAAAGGCTCCGCGGTCACCAAATTCAACACCGTATGCGTTTACATTTTGACCTAGTAAGGTAATTTCAATTACGCCTTGATCAACAAGTGCGCGTACTTCACTCATGATATCGGCCGCGGGGCGATCCTTCTCTATTCCGCGAAGTGAGGGAACTATGCAAAATGTGCAAGTGTTATTACAGCCAACTGAAACCGACACCCACGCACTAAAGGCTGAGTGACGCCTGGCTGGAAGAGTTGATGGGAAGTGTTCGAGTGCTTCTTTAATCTCAACTTGTGACTCTTCTTCAATACGAGCCCGTTCCAAAAGGGTAGGCAGGGAGCCAATATTGTGAGTTCCAAAAACTACATCAACATATGGCGCTCGCTTTATTATTGAATCTTGATCCTTCTGCGCCATACAGCCGCCAACTGCGATTTGGAAATTTGGATCACTCTTCTTGCGCGGAGCTAAGAACGATAAATTTCCATAAAGTTTATTGTCAGCATTTTCGCGAACTGCGCAGGTATTAAAAACAACTAGATCTGGTTCAGATCCTGCCAGCGCCTGGACATAGCCAGCTTCAAGTAATAACCCAGAAATTCTCTCAGTGTCATGGGCATTCATCTGACAGCCATATGTTTCAACCACGAATGAACGCGGCTCGATGGATATTTGGCTACTCACAGCCCAATCTTAGTCTGCTCAGGAAGCGAGCAATTCGCGCATAATACGTCCCGTTATCGAATGGCTAAAGCCCTTTCGAGATAGCAGGCCAGATACGCGGCGATAAATTACTTCTTGCTCTAAATGAGCACAAGATCGATACTTTCGTTCGGCTAAGTTATACGCCATTTGATATTCATCTTCATCATCGATTTTTTCAATTGTCTCTTCAATAATGTCTTGGGATACACCCTTAACTCGAAGTTCTTGGGCAATTACTCGCTTTGATAATTTCTTTTGACGCTGGCGTGATTCCGACCAGATCTGGGCAAACTCAAGATCATTTAATAAACCTTGTAATTCCAGCTCATCTAATACCGCGCTTGCCACATCATCTTCCACGCCACGCTTTTTGAGGTGGGCGTGGAGCTCAGCCCTACTCTTTGCCCGAGGAGCAAGTGCGTAAAACGCAACATCCTTGGCATAAGAGTAGGGATCTGCCTCTACTACTTTTTCTTTACTAATTAGAAATCAACCTCTGCAGTTGCCTCATCAATTGCTGCAACTAGCTCGGCATCAACCACGACTGGAACATAATGCTCGCGAATCTTGGTCTCAATATCGTTTGCTAGGTCGGGGTTGTCGATCAAGAAGTTACGAGAGTTCTCTTTTCCTTGACCTAGTTGGTCACCATTGTAGGTATACCAAGCGCCAGACTTATTAACGATTCCAATCTCAACGCCAAGGTCAATTAATGATCCTTCACGTGAAATACCGGTGCCGTAGATAATGTCGAATTCAGCTTGCTTAAATGGTGGGGCCATCTTGTTCTTAACTACCTTAACGCGCGTACGGTTTCCAACCGCGTCTTGGCCATCTTTAAGAGTTTCAATACGGCGCACATCTAGGCGAATAGAGGCATAGAACTTAAGTGCCTTACCGCCAGTAGTCGTCTCTGGAGTTCCAAAGAAGACACCGATCTTGTCACGAAGCTGGTTGATAAAGATTG
>CAIJOE010000049.1 GCA_903822245.1 uncultured Actinomycetes bacterium | reverse complement strand
GAACGATCCCGCTCCTAAAACTATTAGGCGCTTAGGGGCCGAGGCAGTATAGAAAGCGCGCGGCTTATCCTCCTCAGTCATTTCCTCAGTCACAGACATACCAACTATTCGACAATACCCACCTGCCGGAATTGCCTTCAACCCAAACTCTGTTTCGCCTCTTCTAAAAGACCAAATGCGCTTGCCAAAACCTAAGAAAAATTCGGTAACTTTCATATTAAAACGTTTGGCAGTTAGGTAGTGGCCAAATTCATGAACCATCACCGAAAATAGCAAAGCCACAATAAAGGCAATTACTCCAAGAAAACTCATTTACGATCTCCAATTAGTTCGACGGCCATTGCTCTGGCATCCTTCTCCAAGGCGCTGACATCACTTAGATCTCTAATTGCAATTGGCGAACCGCCACCCAACTTTTGAACACTACCCTCAACAATCTCTACGATCTGTGTAAATGAAATCTTTCCAGCAATAAAAGCATCGACTGCTACTTCATTTGCCGCATTAAATATTGCAGGAAGTCCCCCGCCGAGCTCACCACATCTACGAGCAAGATCAATGGCTGGGAATCGATTGTTATCTATTGGCAAAAATTCCCAAGTATTTGGCTTACTCCAATCAATTGCAGCGGTGGCCTTAGAGATTCTATTTGCGCCACTTAGCGCATATGCAATTGGGCCCTTCATATTCGGTGGACTTGCTTGGGCAATAGTTGAACCATCAATGAACTCAACCATTGAGTGGACAACAGACTGGGGATGTATAACTGCTTGTATCTTGGAATAGGCAAGATCGAAAAGGTAATGCGCCTCAATAATCTCTAAACCTTTATTCATTAAGGTTGCCGAATTAATTGTTACAACTTGTCCCATGGACCAAGTTGGGTGTGCCAAGGCTTGATCTAGAGTTACATCCGATAAGTCAGTACGGTCTCTAAATGGACCGCCACTTGCCGTTAAAACAACTTGCTTTACTTCACTTGATTTGCCACTCAAGAAACATTGATAGAGCGCAGAGTGTTCAGAATCGACGGGAATTATCTGATCACGGCCATATGCCATGACTAAATCGCCACCAGCAACTAAGGATTCCTTATTAGCTAGAGCAACTTTGTTGCCAACTCCCAGTGCGGCAAGAGTTGGTCCTAGTCCAATTGATCCAGTGACTGCGTTAAGAACTATGTCACATGGAATAGTGGCTATCTCAGTTGCAGCCTTTGGGCCATCAATTACTTGTATTTCTCCAGCCAAATCACGAGCTTTGGTTCCATCTGCCGTCGTTCCAATTACCGAAACTCCATATTTTTTTGCTTGTTCGACTAGGAGTTCTAAATTTTTTGATCCAGCACTAAGGCCAACTACTCGAAACTTATCTGGATTAGCGGCAACGATTTCCAGTGCCTGAACTCCAATGGAGCCAGTTGATCCCAGAATTACAATCTCGCGCATGAAAGCATTCTAATCAATCAAGCCTTGATTACTTAATTAAGCAGAATTAAGCAGTAGTTTTTCGGCGATTTCCCACGAATTGCGCAGTTAGCACAACGATTAATGCGATGAGGAACATCGCTGAACCAATTACATTGGCTTGGGCTGGAAGACCACGTTGGGCTGAGATATAGACAAACTTAGGGAATGTATTCACATTTCCAGAGTTGAAGTTTGTAATTATGAAGTCATCAAAAGAAAGACTAAAGGCCAAGAGCGCAGCCCCAGCAATTCCAGGTGCTACAAGTGGGAAGGTAATTTTTCTAAAAGTCTCTCGCTCATCGGCATAGAGATCCATTGCGGCTTGCTCCAACCTAGGATCCAAGCTGGCAATTCTGGCTTTTACTGCTACAACTACAAATGAAATGCAAAACATTACGTGCGCAATAACTATGGTCCAAAAACCAGGATTAACTCCAAAACCAATGAACATCGTAAGAAGTGATGAGCCCATGACAATTTCAGGGGTAGCCATTGGCAAGAAGATCATCGAGTTTATAAAGCCATGGCCTCTAAATGCGTAACGGCCAACTGCAAAAGCAATTAAGGAGCCAAGAATTGTGGCCAGAGTAGTAGAAATGAAACCAATCTTGAGTGAATTACCAAGAGCATTACAGACATCTGCTGCCCCACAAGGATTCCTCCAGTTATTAAAGGTAAATCCCCGCCAAACAAGATTGGACTTTCCAGAATTGTTAAACGAGAAAACGATTGTGTAGATAACTGGAATAAAGAGGTAGGTAAAGCCCAAGACTGCGTAAATTCTAATGAGGTTTTTTGATAGCCAACGGGATGTCTTTGTCATACGACCTCATCCGTTCCCATTTTGCGAATATAAACTAGAACTAAAATCAAAATTGTAGCCATCAAAATAAATGAGAGCGCCGCTGCCCCCGGATAATCAACGATTTGTAAGTAACGGGCGGCAATAACATTTCCGATCATCTTGGTCTGCGGATTTCCAAGTAGTTCAGCATTCACATAATCTCCGGCGGCTGGAATGAAGGTAAGTAGTGTTCCGGCTACTACCCCAGGCAAAGAAAGTGGAAAGGTAACTTTTCTAAAAGTAGTAAACCCGCTTGCATAAAGATCACCAGATGCTTCCAAAGTTCTTGGATCAATTCGCTCAAGGCTGGCATAGAGCGGCAAAGTCATAAATGGCAAGAAGTTATAAGTCAGACCTGCTACTACAGCAAAAGGTGTGGCAGTTAAGTGACCAGTTGGACCCAAGATATGCAAGAAACGTAGCGTCTTTAAAACCAGACCTTGTTCGCCAAGGATTTGCTCCCAAGCAATTGTTCGAAGGAGGAATGAAGTAAAAAATGGTGCCACCACAAGTACTAAAAGGGTGTTCTTCCATTTCCCAGATTTAAAAGCAATTGCATAAGCCAATGGGTAAGAAATCATTAAAGCAAAAGCTGTGGCTAATCCGGCATAGAGAAAGGAACGGAAAAACTGAGGAGCAGCCCCAGTGAAAGCATCAATAAAGTTAGCAAAACGATATGACTGGACATACTCACCAATATTCACGCCTTGTGTTTGGGTTGAAGTACTAACCAGCTTCACAATTGGCGCAATAAAGAAGATAACTAGCCATACCATTCCTGGGGCAAGGAGAATATAAGGCCAGAGTTTCTTCTTACGGTTTGTTGCTAGGGCCACGATTAATCTTCGTCCGGATTAACTTCTGACCCAGCAGATGCATCTTCGCTTCCATCTAGACCAAAGGAAAAGATTGTCTCCCAAGAGAGTTTGACGGGATCACCTTTAGCAAGTGGTGGAATGCCATCATCATTTTGCTCAAAGACCATAAGTTCTTGTCCCCAAGGCATCTCAACTTGATACTGCGTAGAAACACCAATGTAGGAAACATCAGAAATAACTCCACCTTCAAGCACACAACCTGAAAGTTGATGGGCGCCAGGCTGAATTCGAATCTTTTCTGGACGAATTCCAAAAAGAATTGAAGAATCCTTAGCTACTGAACGATTCTTAAGTACTTTAACTTTCTGGCCATGAATTTCAACAACATTAGCATCGCCATCAGAATCAACTACACGGCCCTTAATTAGGTTTGATTGGCCAAGGAAGTTGGCTACGAATGCGGTTCGTGGACTGTCATATAAATCAGCCGGACTTCCCATCTGTTCGATCTTTCCTTCATTCATTACTGCGATCGTGTCGGCCATAGTCATAGCTTCTTCTTGATCGTGTGTTACGTGAACGAAAGTAAGTCCAACTTCAGTTTGAATCCACTTCAACTCAATCTGCATTTGGCGACGTAGCTTTAGATCCAGAGCTCCTAGCGGTTCATCCAATAAAAGCAGCGCTGGTCTATTAACTATTGCACGTGCTAGCGCAATACGTTGTTGCTGGCCACCAGAGAGCTGAGTTGGCTTGCGCTGGGCAAGATGTGGGAGTTCGACAAGGTTTAGCACCTTATCTACCTGCTCTTTAACATCTTTGATTCCACGACGGCGCAAACCGAATGCAATGTTTTCAAAGATTGTTAAATGTGGGAAAAGAGCATAATTCTGGAAAACGGTATTAACTGGTCGGTCATATGGCTTTTGATAAGTGATATCGGTATTACCAATATGGATTGAGCCAGAAGTTGGTTCATCCAATCCAGCAATCATCCGAAGAGTGGTGGTTTTGCCACAACCTGAATGGCCAAGAAGTGCGAAGAATGAGCCTTCGGGAATTAGTAGCGATAGATCATCTACCGCTACGAATTCTCCATAAGTCTTAACAAGACTTGAAAGCTTTAAATCTCCCTTTGCCGATTTTGAAGCATCGGTCACTATGCGTTACCGGCAATCTTTTGGAATCCTGTCGAGAACTTAATCTGCTCTGCTGCAGTTAGACCACGGAATACAAATAGCTTCTTCCACATTGCATCGTCTGGAAAGATCAATGGGTTTTTAGCTTGCGCTGGATTTAGCTTGGCCATTGCATCTTGTGCTCCCGCAACTGGGCAGACATAGGCGATGTAATTAGATACTCGAGCCGCTACTGCTGGATCGTAATAGTAGTTAATTAGCGCCTCTGCGCCTTCCTTATTTGGTGAAGTAGAAGGTATCAACATGTTATCTGTTGAGAATGTGCCACCCGATTCTGGAAGCCCGAAACCAAATTGATTGTTGTTTTGCAGGTTTAGCTGATTAATATCGCCAGACCAGCCAATTACAGCAACAGCGTCACCGCTAATTAGATCCTCAGCATATGACTGACCCTTAATCTGGCGGATCCAGCCATCTTTAATTTTCTTTTGGAGATAACTAAGTGCGTTATCCCATTGGGCTTGGGTGAATGGCTTTGAAATGTCCACGCCTTGCCACATCATGATTAGCCCAACTGTGTCACGCATTTCTGAAAGAACTTCGATCTTGCCCTTTAACTTAGGGTTTGAAAATAGTCCACGCTCTGGATGCGTCTTGTCTTCGATCGATGTAAGACCAGCTGGAAGGATCTTTTTATTCCAAGCAAGGCCGGCAATGATTCCTGCCCATGGCAAGGTGTAGTGACGACCTGGATCTAGTGGGCGATTTAGTAGAAATGGAAGAACATTCTTCTTGTTAGGAATCTTTGCATCGTCAAACTTTTGTGCAAAACCTGAAGTAATCCAACGTGCTGCCATCCACTCAGTTGGGGCAACTACGTCATAACCAATATCTTTTTTCAATTTTAATTGTGGTGTCACCTTTGCGGTGAACGAATCGTTATCATCAATAGCTTCCATGTATTTGACCTGAATACCGGTCTTCTTTGTGAAGTCTACGAGAGTTGGGTACTTCTTGGTCTTGTTGTCATAATCTAAATAGAGAGACCAGTTACCGAAACGAACTGTTGCAGGCGCTGCACTTGCACTTTCACTTGCTGTTATTGCTGATGCACCAAGAAGTGATGCGGCTCCGATTCCGCCTGCTCCAGCCAATAATGCACGGCGAGAGATTTGAGCAGAAATCATTGCTTGTAGATCTGGTGGAATTGATTGGTCCATCTTCTTGTTCATCACAGAACCTCTTTCATATTCGAGTGGATAGTTAAGTGGATAGTGCGTGCCCAGCAAGGAAATCCTAGAGCCTAAATAATAGGATTTAGAACCAATCTGAAAAAAGTTTCCTAGATTTTCTAGGCATTTAGGTTGGTCATCACGTGCTTGATCCGGGTGTAATCCTCAAAGCCATATGAGGAGAGATCTTTTCCATAGCCCGAGCGCTTATAGCCACCGTGTGGCATCTCGGCGACAAGTGGAATATGGGTGTTGATCCAGACGCAACCAAAATCAAATGCTTTGGCCATGCGCATCGCGCAACCGTGATTTGAGGTCCAGACGCTTGAAGCTAGGCCGTAGTCCACGCCATTTGCATAGGCAACTGCCTGGGCTTCGTCTGTGAATTTTTGAATTGTTATAACTGGCCCAAAAATCTCATTTTGAATCATCTCATCATCTTGGCGAAGACCGGCAACCACGGTTGGGTTAAAGAAGTAGCCCGGGCGATCAACTTTGCTACCACCTGCAACGATCTTGGCATGAGCTGGTGTGCGATCGATAAATCCCTGAACTCTGGCAAGTTGGCCAGCGTTATTTACTGGGCCAAATAAGACATCTTCAGTTGGTCCTCCAGTTGCAATATTGTTCTTTGCTTGGTTTGCAAGTAATTGAACAAACTCCTCATATGCCGCCTCTTGAACAATTACTCGAGTCGCAGCGGTGCAATCTTGCCCGGCATTAAAAAAACCAGCAATTGCAATAGCTTCAGCCGCTGCAGCTAGATCAGCATCAGCAAATACAACAACTGGAGCCTTGCCACCTAACTCCAAATGCACGCGCTTAACATCACTTGCGGCCGACTTAGCAACTTCAATTCCGGCGCGAACTGAACCTGTTATTGAAACCATAGATGGGGTTGCATGCTCAACTAGCGCCCGCCCGGTATCGCGATCACCACAAATTACGTTAAATACACCGTTAGGTAAGAACTCTGACATTAACTCAGCCATAAAAACTGTAGAGGCCGGAGTGGTATCACTTGGTTTTAAGACCACCGTATTTCCAGCAGCAATGGCTGGTGCCCACTTCCAAACTGCCATCATCATTGGGTAATTCCATGGTGTTACCTGCGCACAAACACCAATTGGTTCACGGCGAATAAATGAGGTCATACCCCGCATGTATTCACCAGCAGATTTACCTTCAAGATTTCGGGCAGCGCCAGCAAAAAACCGAATCTGATCAATCATTGGTGGAACTTCTTCAGAGGCAGTTAGCGAAAGTGGCTTGCCAGTATTTTCACTCTCAATCGCAATAATTTCTTGCGCGCGAGATTCGATTGCATCAGCAATCTTTAACAAGGCCCGTTGGCGCTCAGAGGGAGTTGAATCTCGCCAATCAACAAAAGCTGCGCTTGCTGCAGCCATCGCCACATCAACATCAGCGGCGCCAGAAACTGGAGCAGTTGCATATGCAACTCCAGTTGCTGGATTAATTATTTCGCTGGTTTGTCCTGATGCTGCTGGTTGACTTTTGCCATTGATAAAGTTTTGGAGAGTTTTCATACCTCAGAGATTACTTCGGCGGCGGCCAATTGACCACAGGCTCCGTCAATTTCTCGACCACGGGTGTCGCGAACTGTGACCGGGACCCCATAACCTTCCAACACTCTTACAAATTCTGCTTCATCTTTTGGCCGGGAAGCAGTCCATTTAGAACCAGGAGTTGGGTTTAGTGGAATCAAGTTAACGTGAGCATTTCGGTTCTTTAACAATCTACCAAGTAGATCAGCACGCCATGCCTGATCGTTAATATCTCGAATGAGCGCGTATTCGATGGAATAGCGCCGACCAGTCTTGGCTTCATATTTATCGGCTGCATCCAAAACTTCTTTAACTTTAAACCGTGAATTAATTGGCACCAATGTGTCTCGGAGTTCATCATCTGGGGTGTGAAGTGAAACTGCCAAAGTAACTGGAATTCCTTCTTGGGTTAACTTTTCAATTCCGTTAACCAGCCCAACTGTGGAGAGAGTGACTGAACGAGCACTAATTCCTAAACCATCTGGTTGTGGTGTGGTGATATTTCTAATAGCTCTCATTACTGCGTTGTAGTTCGCCATTGGCTCACCCATGCCCATAAAGACCACATTAGATAGTCGTGCTTCTCCCCCAGGTAACTCACCATTTGCACAAATTCTCGCTGCAGCAACAACTTGGGCAGTAATTTCTCCAGCAGTTAAATTTCTCGTTAATCCTGCCTGGCCCGTGGCGCAAAAAGGACAGTTCATGCCACAGCCGGCTTGCGATGAGATACAAACTGTAGTGCGATCGGAGTAACTCATTAATACGCTCTCAACCAAGACACCATCGTGAAGTTTCCACAAGTCTTTACGCGTTTTGCCAGCATCTGCAGTAACTGAGCGAACCAAAGTAATTAGTTTGGGAACGAACTCCTTGGCCAAAGTATCTCGAAGATCCTTTGGAATATCACTCCAAGTTTCTGGATCATCGTTGTAGTGGGTAAAAAAGTGAACAGCCATTTGATTCGCGCGAAAGGCTGGGATTCCTAATTCAACAGCTAAAGTCTTGCGATCTTCAGGGGCTAGGTCTGAAAAGTGCTTTGGCGGCTTGATGCGCTGCTTTGGCTCTTCAAATACTAATTTTATCTCTTCGCTCATCTGCAAATCACAGACTAAATCGTTTGATTAATTCTAAAACAAACCAAACTGCTGGACCTGTAAAAAGAACTGAATCAATTCGATCCAAGATTCCTCCATGGCCGGGCAAAATATTTCCCATATCTTTAATGGCTAAATCGCGCTTTACTGCTGATTCAATTAAGTCACCACAAGTTGCCGTAATAACCGCCACGATGCCAAAACCAGCGCCAAGCCACCAGGCCTTATCAAGTGCAAAGTGGAAAACTAAAGCCGATCCGAGGGTAGTTGCAATCATGGCACCAATTAAGCCCTCCCAAGTTTTCTTTGGGCTCACATGTGGTGCCAATGGGTGCTTTCCAAAAAGCACGCCAGAGAGATAGGCAAATGTGTCATTACAACTTACTAGAACTACTAAAGTTAAAATACGGGCTAAACCATTTGCATTGTGTGCAAGTAGCAAAACAAAGCCACCAAGAAAACCAGGATAAAAGATGGCAAAGGTCGCTGCATTACTTTTCTTAACGAAATCTTTAGAACTCTTGATCAGGATATAAACCAAAATATTTGGAATTGTCACAGCAATTGCAACTGCAAGCCCAGCTACTCGGCCAAACCAAGCTGCTGCAAGTAAGCCAGTAACTGCAATTTGGATTACATTCTCTGGGATATCAATGCCACCTTCTTTGTAGGCATGGGTTAGCTCTCTACAGGCCAGCATTAAAACAAACCAAACTAAGAGTGCGAAGAGTGCTGAGGAGAGATATAGCGAACCAAATACAAGAATTAGGATGCCAAGGGAAACAACAATTGAAGGGCCAAGCTTTCGCCCAGCCTTGGCATTAATTGCCTCGTTTATTGCGTGTATGTCATCCATAAGAATTAAACTTCTAGAAGTTCAACTTCCTTATGCTTTAGAAGTTCATCAATCTTTGCTACATGATCTGAAGTGATCTTTTCTAAATCCTTCTCACCACGTGCCACATCGTCCTTGCCAGCAAGGCCATCCTTCTCTAGCTTCTCAATCGCTTCTTTAGCTGTGCGACGGATATTTCGCATTGAAATCTTGGAATCTTCAGCCTTGGTGCGGGCCAATTTAATGTAGTCCTTACGGCGCTCTTCGGTAAGTTGTGGGAAATTAACTCGAATTACTGCGCCATCTGTTTGTGGATTAACGCCTAAATCTGAATCTCTGATCGCCTTTTCTATCGAAGCCATCGCTCCTTTATCGAAAGGTGAAACAAGTGCCATGCGTGGTTCAGGTACTTGGAATGAAGCCAATTGTGAAAGTGGCGTGAATGTTCCGTAGTAATCAACGACAATTTTTGCAAACATCGAAGGATGAGCGCGGCCGGTGCGGATTGACCCAAAGTCCTCTTTCGCTACTTCAACAGCTTTCTCCATCTTGGCAGAAGCTTCTTTAAGTGCGGTTGCTATATCTGACATCTGCTCTCTTCTTTCGGTTATCGAATTAAAACTTAGGAAACTAAAGTTCCGACGCTATCGCCCTTAACAGCGCGAGCTATATTGCCTTTATTCTTTAAATCAAAAACGACTATCGGCAGCTTGTTCTCACGGCACAAACTAAATGCAGCCGCGTCTGCGACAGCAAGTGATTTTGAAAGAACTTCATCATAGGAAACATTGTCATACTTTGTGGCAGATGGATCCTTCTTGGGATCAGCAGAGTAGACACCGTCTACCCCGCTCTTTGCCAAGAGCAGCGCCTCAGCACCAACTTCAAGTGCCCGTTGGGCTGCAACAGTATCGGTTGTGAAAAATGGCATTCCGGCGCCAGCACCAAAAATTACTACGCGACCTTTTTCAAGGTGACGAATTGCCCGTCGTGGAATATATGGCTCAGCAACTTGTCCCATAGTTATTGCTGTTTGAACGCGAGTATCAATTCCTTCTTTTTCTAGAAAATCTTGAAGCGCTAAACAGTTCATAACTGTTCCAAGCATTCCCATGTAGTCCGCTCTGGCGCGATCCATGCCGCGTTGTTGGAGCTCTGCGCCGCGGAAATAGTTACCGCCGCCAACCACAATTCCTACTTGGGTTCCGTTACGAACAACATCAGCAATTTGGGAAGCAAAATCATGAACTACATCAGGATCAACACCGATGCCACCAGTTCCACCAAATACTTCACCTGAAAGTTTAAGGAGCACTCTCTTATAACCTTTGCGGGCCATGTTGAGGTGCTCCTTAATCTTTAGGCAATCTCTTGGATTGCGTTACTTATATGCGTAGAGGTTACTGTCCAACTTTGAATCGGTGAAATGCCGACACGGCTGTCTTTGCCTCATCTAGGATTTGCTGGACGGTCTTCTTGGCATCCTTAGCGAAAGATTGCTCTAGCAAGCTAACTTCCTTAACGAAACCGGTAATACGTCCTTCAACAACCTTAGAAAGTGAAGCCTCAGGCTTACCCTCTTCACGGGCTGTATTTTCAGCAATACGACGCTCATTCTCAATTTGGTCGGCAGGAATATCTTCGCGACGAACAAATTGTGGCGCAAATGCTGCGATGTGCTGGGCAACATCTTTTCCAGCCTCTAGTGCATCGGTAGCAAGCTGAACTAGAACTCCAATTTGTGGTGGGAGGTCAGGGTTTGTGCGGTGCATGTATAGAGCAACTGGAGAGCCATCTAGAACAACAATGCGGCGAAGTTCGATCTTCTCACCAAGTGTTGCATTGCCTTCATCGATTGTCTCTTGAACAGTCTTGCCATTTGCCATCTTTGAAGCAAGGAAAGCATTTTGATCGCCAAGTTTGCTTGAAAGTAGGTGAGTTAGAAGTTCGTTTGCAAGCTCTTGAAAACGTTCTCCCTTTGCAACGAAATCTGTTTCACAATTTAGTTCAAGCATAACTCCGAGGTTGCCCTCAGCCTTGGCCAGTACCAAACCATTTGATGTGGTGCGGCCTTCGCGCTTTGTTACACCCTTTTGGCCCTTAACACGAATGATTTCGATCGCCTTTTGGAAATCGCCATCTGCCTCATCAAGTGCCTTCTTGCAATCAAGCATTCCCGCAGCTGTTGCTTCGCGAAGCTTCTTCACATCTTCTGCTGTGTAAGCCAATTTAATTATTCTCCTGTCTTGGCAAGTAGATCTTTTTCGAGATCAGTTGCTTCGGCAGCTGCTGCAGCTTCGGTCTTTTCGGCCTTGTCAGCAAGGGCAGCGGCTTGTTGTGAACGCGCTGCTAAACCAGCAACTGCAGCATCTGCAATTACACGAGTTAGAAGAGCGATTGAACGAATAGCGTCATCGTTACCTGGAATCTTGTAATCAACTTCATCTGGATCGCAGTTTGTATCCAAGATTGCTACTACTGGGATACCGAGCTTGTGCGCTTCCTGCACAGCGAGGTGTTCCTTCTTGGTATCGACTACCCAGATTGCTGAAGGCAACTTAGTCATGTTACGGATACCTTCAAGGTTCTTGGTGAGCTTCTCACGCTCGCGACGAAGAACAAGGAGTTCCTTCTTTGTGAGGAGGAGATCGTTCTTAGTCTCAAGCTGCTCAAGCTCCTTCAAGCGCTGAATACGCTTGTAGACAGTTGGGAAGTTTGTGAGCATTCCACCGAGCCAGCGCTCTGTAACGTAAGGCATGCCTACGCGAGCTGCTTGTTCAATGATTGGCTGGTGTGCCTGCTTCTTGGTACCGACGAAGAGGATATGTCCACCCTTTGCAACGGTGTCCTTGAT
>CAIJOE010000048.1 GCA_903822245.1 uncultured Actinomycetes bacterium | reverse complement strand
TGTTTAAGCCAGAGAGATCAGATCCAGTGGCCTATCGCGGCCCCATGCTTCACAAAGTGCTCGAGCAACTTTTGAGCGATGCATATTGGGGTGATCTGGATTTACTTCTCTTAGATCTACCTCCAGGAACTGGGGATATCGCTATCTCACTTGGCCAATTACTTCCGAGTTCAGAAATAATTGTCGTTACAACTCCACAGGTTGCTGCAGCTGAAGTTTCAGAAAGAGCCGGTCGAATTGCCCATCAATTAAAGCAACACATTATTGGAGTTGTAGAAAATATGTCAGACAGCAGCTGCCCAAAGTGTGGGGAGCCTATTTCAGTCTTTGGTCGCGGTGGTGGAATCGAAACCTCAAAGAGACTCTCAACACTTGTTGGAGCAGATGTTCCATTAATTGGTTCCATCCCATTCACGCCAGAACTTCGCGAGGGTGGCGATGCAGGAAATCCAATCGTTATTTCTGATCCAAATAGCCCTGCGAGCGTAGCTTTTAATGAAGTCGTAGAGAAATTAATACTCCGTTCAAAGTCTCTGGTGGGTGTAAGGCTAGGTCTCGCCTAAGATTTGGGTATGAAAAAGCCACCAGTTTCGGGAATCAACACAGTGGCTAAGCGGTTAGTTGGTCGCCGCGATTCAGTCCTTGAACGTAAGAATATTAGAGAAGCGCTGGTTTCTTTTGCCGGTTTAGTCAACCGTCCAGTAAAAGATAAAGACGGAAAACTTATAGGAAAATTAGTAGACATTGTTGTTCGCCATGGTGAGGAAAATTATCCACCTGTTTCTGGCTTGATTGTAAAAGTAGGTCAACATAAGTCCTTTATTGATGGTGCAAGAATCTCAGCGCTTACGCATAATGAAATCAGACTTTCCTCGGCACAAATTAATTTAGAAGATTACAAACGTCGCCCCGGAGAATCACTTTTAGATGCAGATGTTTTGGACCACCAAATTGTTGATGTAAATGGCCTGCGCGTTGTTCGCTCTTCAGATCTATATCTAGCACCACTAGACAAAGAAATCCGTGTTGTCGGAGTAGATATTTCATTTAGATCATTTATCCGTAGAATTTTTCCTGGAGCTCTAAGCCGTCGCCCAACACCTGAGCATGTAGTTGATTGGGCTAGTGTTGCTTCTTTGGCGGACACTTCAGGAGTGGTTAGGTCAAGTGAATCTAAGGCAGTTCTAAGTCAATTGCGTCCTGCAGACTTAGCGGACTTAATAGAAGACTTAGCTGGTCGTGAACAAAATGCACTTATCGAACTTCTTGATCCAGAACTTGCTGCTGATGCGCTGGAGGAAATGGAAGATGAAGAGCTGCAAGGTCTTTTAAGAGGTTTGCCATCTGGAAGAGCCGCAGAATTAATCTCGCGAATGGAACCAGATGAATCTGCTGAAGTTCTTCGCGATCTAGCAGATGATCATAGAGAAAGTATTTTTGAAGAAATGGATGTCCAGGTCGCAAAGTCCTTGCGCAAACTGGTTTCATTTGATGAAACCCTTGCTGGTGGAATTATGACAACTCACATATTGATAACTCATGAGGGAGATACCGTCGCACACGCATTAAAGCTGCTAGTTGAACATCGCGAACGTGACGTGTCTGATGGTGTTGTAGTCGTAGATTCTAAAGGCAAGTTACTCGATCACATTCAAGTTATTGAATTAGTGGCAGCAAAATCCACCGCGCTTTTATCAACCCTAATTGCACAGCCATTCCCGACGGCAATTAGAGAAGACACCCCTCTGAAAGATGTCATAGAAGAATTTGCAAATAACCGCGGCTCTTCGGTAATTGTTGTCGATGAAAAGAACAAGCCGGTAGGAAGAATTCTTGCCGATGACTTAGTCGACGCACTTTCAGCTGAAAAAGATGCACATGGCTTCCCACAAGGAAGCGGTGCGTTCTAATGGTTGAGACTAAGAAAACTCTTATCTCGCCAAAGAAGATTCGAATCGCAGCATTGTTGTCAGTAATGGGCCCAGGCATGATCGCTGGACTTTCAGATGATGATCCAGCTGGCATCACAACTTATTCAGTTGTTGGCTCGAAATATGGTTACCAACTACTTTGGGTATTAGTTGCTTCAACTTTTGCTCTAATCGTATTCCAAGATTTAGGAGCGCGAATCGGAGTAGTAACTCGCCAAGGAATGATTGGACTGGTTCGCCAAAAATATGGTGCAAGATCTGGAACGCTTAGTGCAACGGCGTTAATTCTTGCCAACATTGGGACAATGACTGCAGAGTTTGCTGGAATTGCAGCGGCTGGAGAACTTTTTGGATTATCTAGATATGTCTCGGTTCCGCTCGCAGCTTTATTGGTTTCATTCTTGGTTCTTCGTGGCTCTTTTGCTCGCGTTGAAAAAGTTTTCTTTGTAATTTCAGCAGTCTTTATTGCATATGTAATTGCGGGGTTTATGTCTCATCCAGATTGGGGCCAAGCACTAAGAGGTGTTGTAGTTCCGTCACTACCGTTTAATCATGATGCGATCTATCTTGCCACTGCAACACTTGGAACAACTTTGGCACCTTGGGGACTGGCATTTATTCAGTCCTATGCAGTTGATAAACGTCTTACTCGCGATGATTTAAAGCTTTTAAGAGTCGATGTTTGGACTGGCTCTTTACTGACTGGAATTATTGGTTTCTTCGTAGTCGTAACTTGTGCTGCAACCCTACACAAGGAAGGCATCACAATTAATGATGCTTCTGACGCTGCTCGGGCGCTACAGCCATTAGCCGGAACCCTTGCTAAAGACCTTTTTGCGTTTGGTTTGATCGGCGCAGCTCTATTAGCTGCTTCAATTCTGCCGCTCTCTACTGCCTACTCAGTTAGCGATTTAACTGGCCGGCCGGCAGCTTTAGATGACTCACCAAAGGAGGCGCCGCTTTTCTATGCAACTTTTGGTGCAATAACAACAATTAGTGCGGTCTTAATTTTAATTCCGGGCGCTCCTCTTATCAAAATTTTAGTTTTAACTCAGATTTTAAATGCGGTGCTGCTCCTTCCTTTGTTGCTCTACATGTTTGGTATTGCCAAAGATGAGCGACTTATGGGTGAGTATGTTGCAAGTAAAAATATGCGGCGCCTGTATCTAGTTATTATTTCTGTTGTGGCTTTTGCAATCGGTTGCATGCTTTGGTTCACCGTCTTTCCATGACCAATTCGGATAAATCTCACCACACAAAACTCCCTGAGGGCCGAGATATTGCCCTACTCTCAGTTGGAGTGTTAGGAATTGGCAGTTCGGGGCCGGTTATTGCTGCAAGTTTGATGCCTGTACCAACCTTGATTTTCTGGCGAAACCTTGGTGGGGCACTCACGATGGCGCCTTTCGCTCTTGCAAAGCGAGAATGGAAAACTCTAGAACAACGCACGGCAATCAAGCTTTCTACACTTGCTGGAGTTTTCTTAGCTTTTCACTTCTTGGGTTTTTTCCTGGCAATGAGACTCACAACTGTCGCTGCCGGAACTGCAATTACTTCGCTTCAACCAATATTTACTGCTATTTATCTAAGAGCAAAAGGTCATGAAATTCCAAAGCGCGCATGGAGTGGAATGGTCATTGCATTTCTATCTGTCTTATTAATTACTGGGGTTGACATCCAAATTAGCTTTAGGAGTTTTCTCGGGGATTTGGCTGCAATAATCTGTGCGTCCCTGTCAGCTGGTTATGTTTTAATAGGAGCAAAGGCCCAAAAACAACTTTCAACTTCTACCTATACAACATTTTGCTATTTAACGTGTGCCCTAACAGTTTTACCATTTTCGCTAATCGGCAAACTTAATCTTTTCCATTTTGCTGCAAGGCAATGGTGGTTACTTCTAGCTCTAATAATTGGGGCTCAAGTTCTTGGCCACACTATGTTTAACCTTTCACTCAAGCGAGTTTCTCCAGCTGTTGTATCTTTGATCGTTTTCTTTGAAGTACCAGTAAGTGCGATAATTGCCTTTTTCTGGCTAGGTCAAAAGCCACCTGCTGGAATTATTCCAGGTATTTTTGGTTTGCTAATTGGCTGCGGCTTATTTGTATTTAAGAGTAGCGAAAAGCAATTGCGATGATTGATATACACACTCACTCTTCAGCTTCAGATGGAACAGATTTACCCGGAGATTTAGTTAATAAAGCTTTGGCTAATGGATTAAAAACTATTGCCTTAACTGACCATGACACCGTTTCTGGCTGGGATGAAGCAATTAAATATCTGCGACCTGGCCTAGATTTAGTATTGGGTTCTGAAATTTCTTGCCAAACAAGTGATGGCATTAGCGTTCATATGCTGGGCTTACT
>CAIJOE010000047.1 GCA_903822245.1 uncultured Actinomycetes bacterium | reverse complement strand
GTGAGTCTTGGTCAATTGCCTTAAGTTTGAAATTAGCAACTTATAAATTATTGGAAAACGACGGACTTAAACCAATTCTGATTTTGGATGATGTTTTTTCAGAATTAGATGAAGAGCGCCGAATTCATTTAATTCAATTAGCCAAATCTGCTGAGCAGACATTCATAACCGTGGCTGTTGAAAATGATTTACCAAAGGAATTAACTGGAGTTCGCTACACAGTTAAATCTGGTTTTGTTACAAAGGCTGGTGAGTAATGGCTAAAGATTTAGCTCGTGAGCTATACCGCGCTTTTCGCAATCAGCCGCGTAGAAACCGGGTTAGTAATATAGAAGAGACTCGCGAAAAAATCGGCGACCCACAATCACTGGGTGATGTTTTAAGTGAATTAATTACAAAACGAGATTGGCGCCAAGGACTAGCTGAAGGAAATATTTTTACAGATTGGGTAAGAATTGTTGGCGAAGAAATTGGAACTCACTCAACACCTATTTCATTAGTTGATGGCCGCCTAACTATTCAAACATCCTCAACAGCATGGGCCACACAATTAAATTTAATCTCCCAAGATTTATTAAAAACAATTTCTAATTCTGCGCCAGGTGCTTTAGTTGAAGAACTTGTATTGCTCGGACCCAACGCTCCATCCTGGAAGAAAGGGCTGCGTACTATCCGAAACGCCCGGGGCCCTAGAGATACCTACGGCTAGGCGTAAAAAAGGTCCGAGATAACCCACAGAAGGCTTTTGTGGGTGGCTTGGCCTGATAGAAGTGGGTAGGATGAATCCCTTACAGGTCGTGAAAACGGCGCAGAATCGGTTCTGCAGGGGTTTTCCACTTTTATAGGGGGTGTTTTGTTGATGTCTGAGAAGACTTATGACGCCTCCAATATCACCGTCCTTGAAGGGCTAGACGCAGTTAGAAAACGTCCTGGAATGTATATCGGCTCCACTGGAGAGCGCGGCCTACACCATTGTGTTTATGAAGTTGTCGATAACTCTGTTGATGAAGCTCTTGCTGGTTATTGCACCGAAATCAACATCACCCTTTTAGCTAATGGTGGTCTTAAGTGTGTAGATAACGGGCGAGGAATTCCAGTAGATATGCACCCAGTTGAAAAGAAACCAGCTTTGGAAGTTGTTTTAACCGTACTTCATGCTGGCGGAAAATTCGGCGATGGTGGTTACTCAGTTTCTGGCGGACTACACGGAGTTGGTATTTCAGTTGTTAATGCTTTGAGTTCGGATTTGGCAGTCGAAGTACAAAGAGATGGCTTTCATTGGTATCAAGAATATAAATTAGGAGTCCCACAACAACCTGTACGCAAGGGTGAAGCAACTTCCAATCTAGGTACGACAGTGACCTTTTGGCCATCAAAAGATATTTTCGAAACTACAGATTTTTCTTTTGAAACCCTTTCAACACGTTTTCGCGAAATGGCCTTTCTTAATAAAGGTTTGATTCTCACCCTTAAAGATGAGCGCCCTGGGCACGTAGATGAGAAAGGTGAGCAATTATTTGCTCGCTATCACTACGAAGGTGGAATTATCGATTTCGTTAAGCACCTAAATCTTTCAAAAGGTGAACAACACAAATCCATCATCTCTTTTACAAATGATGACAAAAAACACCACATGAGCCTTGAAGTGGCCATGCAGTGGAATACTGGATTTGCTGAGTCGGTATATACATTTGCAAACACCATCCATACCCATGAAGGTGGAACCCATGAAGAGGGTTTTAGAACTGCACTTACATCTGTAGTTAATAAGTTTGGTGAAGAGTGGGGATTTATTCGAAAGAAGGAAGATCGCCTGACGGGTGATGATATTCGTGAAGGTTTAACTGCAATTGTTTCCATCAAAATCGGCGAACCACAATTTGAAGGACAAACCAAAACCAAGCTCGGTAATACTGAAGCAAAATCTTTTACCCAAAAAGCCATGAACGATCACCTAACCCAATGGTTTGAAAAGAACCCAGGGGAAGGTAAAGATATTGTTCGCAAAAGCATTGATGCAGCAGCAGCAAGAGTGGCGGCACGTAAAGCGCGTGACTTATCACGTAATCGAAAAGGTTTACTTGAAGGCCGTGGTATGCCAGGAAAATTAGCTGATTGCCAATGGACTGAACCGGAAAAATGTGAGCTCTACATTGTTGAAGGCGACTCAGCTGGTGGATCGACAAAGGGTGGTCGCGATTCTCGCTATCAAGCCGTTCTTCCAATTCGCGGAAAGATCCTAAATGTTGAGAAAGCCCGCATAGATCGTGTGCTTCAAAACAATGAAGTCCAGTCTTTAATCACAGCACTAGGTACTGGTATCCACGATGATTTTGATGTGGCCAAGCTTCGCTACCACAAGATTATTTTGATGGCCGATGCTGACGTTGATGGTCAACATATTCGCACTTTACTTTTAACTTTACTCTTTAGATTCATGCGCCCACTTATCGAAGGCGGCTATGTTTACTTAGCGCAACCACCATTATATAAATTAAAATGGGGCGGCAAAGAACCTGTTCAATATGCTTTCTCTGACAAAGAGCGCGATGGCTTTATTCAAATTGGTTTAGATGCCGGAAAGCGCCTACCAAAAGATGATGGAATCCAGCGCTTCAAAGGTTTGGGCGAGATGCCCGCTAAAGAACTTTGGGATACCACGATGGACCCAGCACACCGAGTTTTAATTCAAGTAACTCTTGATGACGCCGCGGCAGCCGATGACCTCTTCTCTGTTCTTATGGGTGAGGATGTTGAACTACGTCGTAGCTTTATTCAGCGAAATGCAAAAGACGTTAGGTTCTTGGATATCTAATGGCTGAAAACATGAACGAAGATAAAACACTTCCACACGACCGGATTGAATCTGTCGATCTGCAAGTTGAGATGGCTCGTTCTTATCTTGATTATGCGATGTCAGTTATTGTCGGTAGAGCCCTTCCAGATATTCGTGACGGATTAAAACCAGTTCATCGCCGAGTTCTTTATGCAATGTTTGATGCTGGTTACCGACCAGATAAGGGATATTACAAATCATCTCGCATCGTCGGTGATGTCATGGGTAATTACCATCCACATGGTGACACCGCTATTTATGATGCAGTAGTTCGTCTTGCGCAATTTTGGTCACTTCGTTACCCATTAATTGATGGAAACGGAAACTTTGGTTCCCCTGGAAATGATCCAGCAGCAGCAATGCGTTATACCGAAGCAAGACTGGCCCCATTAGCAATGGAAATGATGCGAGATATCGATGAAGACACTGTCGATTTTATTTCAAACTATGACGGGCGTTCCCAAGAACCAACTGTTCTTCCAAGTCGTTTCCCAAACCTTTTAGTTAATGGTTCGGCAGGTATTGCCGTTGGTATGGCAACAAACATTCCACCACACAACCTAAATGAAGTTGTTGATGGTGTTGTGTGGTCTCTAGAAAATCCAGACGCTGATCCAAAAGATTTATTGGAAAAACTACTAACTCTAATCAAAGGCCCCGATTTCCCAACCAAAGCTCTAATTGTTGGTCGTCAAGGAATCGAAGATGCCTACCGAACCGGCCGCGGCTCAGTAATCATGCGGGCGGTAGTTGAAGTTGAAGAGATCAATAAGCGAACCTGTCTAGTTGTTACTGAGCTTCCATATCAAGTAAACCCAGATAACTTGGCGCTAAAGATTGCCGAACTAGTTAAAGATGGCCGCATCAAAGGCATTGCAGATGTTCGAGATGAAGGAAATGAGCGCCTAGGTCAAAGACTTGTAATAGTCCTTCGAAATGATGCCACGCCAAAGGTAGTTCTAAACAACCTCTACAAGATGACGCAATTGCAAGATTCATTTGGCGCAAACATGTTGGCACTAGTCGATGGTGTTCCACGCACCCTACGTATTGATGAGTTCATTCGTTATTACATCGAACACCAAATTGAAGTAATTGTTCGCCGCACTAAATATCGTTTAGTAGAACGTGAAAAGCGCGCACATATCCTTAAAGGTTATCTAAAAGCCCTAGACGCTCTTGACGCGGTAATCGCACTGATCCGTGCATCTAAGACTCCAGAAGAGGCCCGCACTGGCCTTATGAAACTACTTGAAGTTGATGAGATTCAAGCAAACGCGATTCTTGATATGCAATTGCGCCGTATTGCAGCGCTTGAACGCCAAAAGATTAACGATGAGTATGAAGGTTTAATGGCTGAGATTGTTGAGCTAAATTCGATTTTAGCTTCAGAGTCAAAACAGCGCGAGATTATTAAGGTTGAACTACAAGATTTAACTGCAAAATATGGAAATGAGCGCCGCACTCAAATTATTGCCGCGACAACTGATCTTTCAGTAGAAGATCTAATCCCAGACCAAGATGTAGTTGTCACAATTACAAAAACTGGGTATTCCAAGCGGACCAAGGCCGATCTATATCGCCAGCAACGACGCGGCGGTAAAGGCGTTAAAGGCGCGGCTCTTAAGCAAGATGACTTGGTGGAGCACTTCTTTGTTGCTTCAACCCATGACTGGTTGCTCTTCTTCACAAACAAAGGCCGGGTCTATCGGGCTAAGGTTCATGAATTACCTGATGCTGGTCGCGATGCCCGCGGGCAACATGTGGCAAACCTTTTAGCTTTCAAACCAGATGAAGTCATTGCGCAAGTAATTGCGGTAAAGAATTATGAATCACACCCATATCTGGCAATTGCAACCAGAGGTGGAATCGTTAAGAAGTCTCCATTAGTTGAATATGACTCTCCTCGCGCAGGTGGCTTAATTGCAATTAATCTTAAAGACGGCGATGAAGTAGTTTCTGCGGCGTTGGTAAGTGAGAAGGATGAATTACTACTAGTTTCTAGAAACGGTATGTCACTTCGATTTGTTGCTGATGAAGAATCTATTCGCTCAATGGGACGCTCAACATCTGGTGTAATTGGGATGAAATTTCGCGGTAGCGATCAACTATTAACAATGGCTGCAATTACCGATATCTCTTCACCTAAATTTGTTTTAACGGCTACAGACGGTGGTTTTGCTAAGCGCACGCCACTTGAAGAGTATCGACCACAAGGCCGTGGTGGTCTTGGAGTAAAGGCTGCAAAGATTGATGAAGACTCACGTGGTGTTTTAGTTGGCGCCATGATCGTTGAAGCAAGCGATGAGATTTTGGCAATCACTTCTGGTGGTGTTGTAATTCGAACTGCTTGTTCTGAAATTCGTGAAACTAGTCGAGACACTCTTGGTGTTCGCCTAGTAAATCTAGATGAAGGCATTTCTGTCGTTTCAATCACCCAAGTCAAAGATGAGAGTGAAATAAGCGCAGATAAATAAGCGATTTTGGGCTGGAGCATAAAGTCGGGTAGCCTTCACCAGCGTTAATGGGCCTATAGCTCAGCCTGGTTAGAGCGCTTCCCTGATAAGGAAGAGGTCGGTGGTTCGAGTCCACCTAGGCCCACCAAACGCAATCTCGAGGATTTATCTGATTTTAAAAAATTAGATAAGGT
>CAIJOE010000046.1 GCA_903822245.1 uncultured Actinomycetes bacterium | reverse complement strand
TGAACATTTGAAATCTTTGTATTATCAATTAGATTAGAAAATTTCTCACCAGGAAAGCTATCTAAAAACTCCTGAATATGTTCACCGAGTGCTGCATCATCTGGGACGGACCAAGATTTCCCAGGATCACCCACGGAGGGAACTGCTGCGTGAACTGAAGCAAAGCCACCGAGAGTTAACGCCGAAACCGTAATAATAGAAGTTAATATTTTTTTCATTGATTATTTCTTTTTATATCCAGTTGGGCAGGTTGCGGTGGTGACAACCTTAGACACCTTGCCTTTTATGCAAGTAATCTTCTTGACACCTGTTTTAGGAGCTCCATCTTGTGAGAATTTAACTTTCACTGTTGGATTTGAGAAGGTGAAGTTATAGGCAGACATTCGAAGCCAGCCTGTTGCCTTATCTTCACCAACAACTGTGGTCGCAACATTCTCGGCGCCTGTTTCGCTGGTGATTGAAATAGTGGCCTTAATAGGAGCGCTAGAGAAGTTATAAAGACATCTAGCAACTGATGACTTTACTTGCAGGTCATACGTGCCCTTGAAAATATCGCCATTCGAGGCAAAGTGAGGGGCGCCGACCTTATAGTCCAATGATCCCTCGTTTTTATTAAATGCCGGAGCGCCACCGGAATAAGTCATAGCGTTTGTCGAAACAATTCCAACCAAGGATTTTGTGTCACGCAAACAACTGCTTGCGCTGCCATTTAATTCAAGAGTCTTAAAACTCCATTCAGATTGGTTGGCAGTGGCTTTGTCTTTAAAGTAACTAGACCAAACTGCAAATTCTTCAAATACATTTGGGTCCGATGGATCTGGAGTAGAAATCAGATTTGAAATCCCATTTGGGCTCAATCTTCCAAATGCTCCACCTGCAGGTCGCTTTGCGTAGTAAGCCTTCATCTCGGGGGTCATATCCGATTGCTTCACAAACGTTCCAACTGCAGGAACCTTCACTGGCGTTGCATCGATAGCTAATTTAGTAATCCCATTAGTTGTAGTTAAATCAATGTGGGGATCATAAAATCTTCCATGAAACCAACCTGTTGGGGAATCTCCCAATATGGCTGAAACTTTAAAATGATATCCGTCTGGGAAAGCTTGGCGCAGAGCGCAAATTCCAAGATCAAAAGAGACGCATGCAGATGAGAGCGTGACATCGTTACCAGAATGTTCGCCACCAAAACCGCAGCGATAATTATCCTTAACGCAAGCTTCCGATGGATGGTTTTTATCGTTCATATGTCCAGTGTGATATTCGCCTGTCTTTGTCGTGATTGGATAAAGCGCACTCTTTATCGAACCCAATCTAAACTTTGCACCAGTCTTGGCATCTCCTTGCACGGCAAATCTAAGTAGGTAAGTATCAGAACCGCCACCATTTGTTACTCCGGGTAGATTCCAAACTGAGGGAGTCGAGCCATTTGGCAAATTCCTAGATACATCACCTGGATAGTCATTGCTCCCAACACTTGGAATACTCTTTACATAACTTCCTTGAATTTCTTTTCCGTCCGTGGAGATAGCCGAAACTCCTGAAATGCAATTTATTGTTGTTGATGCATCACAAGGAGGTAAATAAGAAAGATAACTAATTGAGGCGGCAGTAGCACAATTTGAGTCTGTTAAATTGCTACAAAGGAGAAAATTATCCTTATTGCTAGAACCATTTGGATCTCCAAATAGATATGAGGGATTATCTAGGGCTGCTGAACCGTTAGCGATTTTTAGCCCAATTAACTCAGCTCCATCTTGACCTGGGGCATTCATAGGCAAGTTCCACTGCTCATCCGGGATGCTCTCAGCCCCGGCGGCAACAAAGGCAGATGTTCCAACTATCGCAGAACTAAGTAAGAGGATTAGTAACTTTTTCATA
>CAIJOE010000045.1 GCA_903822245.1 uncultured Actinomycetes bacterium | reverse complement strand
GAACCAGATTGTGAACCAAAGCCGCTACCAAGTGAAGCAATAGCCGAATTCACACCAATTACTGCACCAGATAAATCAACTAGCGGTCCGCCAGAATTTCCCGGATTAATTGCAGCATCGGTTTGGAGCGCATTAATAAATGCACTTTCTGAGCTTCCGCCACTTGAAGTTACTGCACGATTCTTTGCCGAAATAATTCCCGAGGTAACAGTGCCTGCTAAACCAAGTGGCGAACCAATGGCTATTACCCCATCACCAACCTCGACTTTATCGCTATCGCCTAATTGAAGCGCTGGAGAATCTGTAACATCAATTTTAATTACAGCTAGGTCATACGCAGTGTCGCGACCAATTAATGTAGCTGGGAAATTCTTTCCATTGGCTAAATTCACAGTGATTTTTCCTGAAGTTGCAGCGGCTTCGATCACGTGATTATTTGTGAGGATATAACCATTGGTATCAATAAAGAAGCCAGAACCTGTGTCACCGCCATTGTCTGTTCGAACACTTATTGAAACCACCGAAGGAGATACACGTGCGGCAATTCCTGCAATTGAGTCAGGTTTGCGCTCAATAGTGCTTGCAGTTGTTACTAAATTTGTTTGGTGATTAACTATTGAGAATCCATGACCAAAGAATGCACCTATAAATCCGGCAATCAAAGCCATAACGATCGCTGATTTAAAGCCAACCGTTCTTGCTTTAGGGGTAGTAATCGCTCGATCAAGTGCGGGATCATTTGAAATCCACCATGGAGAATCTGACGGTGGTGTCTTATCGTTGTCAATACTCATTTAGCTCTCCTACTTAAATCTTATTTGCAATCAAAACTCCGCCACCGATTGGGAGCAAAGTAGATCGCCATCTGGAATCTTCTTTTATCGCCTTGATCGAATCTCTCCGCGCAATAGTTTCAAAATCACGTTGAGTAGGATCCGCGACCTTTCCTCCATCAAGGGCATTATCGATAAGTAAAACACCTGTACCTTTGAGAAGTCTGAAACTTTCCTGAACAACATCGACCATATCCTTTGGCGACCTTACAATCATCAAGTCGTAATTGTCATCTGCTAACTTGCCTACTACCTCAAGGACGTTACCTGTTATAAGGCGAAAGCGCTGGGCTGAAATGCCCGCCTCTTCAAAAATAGTTCGCGCACTTGTCGCATGCTCACGTTCAGAATCGATAGAAGTAATAGTGGAGTCGCTTGGTGCTCCGCGAAAAGCCCAGAGGCCGCTTACCCCCGAACCAGTTCCAATTTCAACGATCGACCTCGCAGAAACAAGTCCTGCGATAAATGAGATCACACCGCCGACACCGATGGTTGGATCAATACTTCCAACTTCAGCGCCATTCTTTCTTGCCTGCTGCATGAAAAAATCTTCGTGAGGATAGCCCTCGGAAAAGGCGAAAATATCTCCGCGGGGTGTTGAGGTCATAGCGAAGTTAACCATTTCGTCAGAACTCTTACGCCAAAACCGGTACCGCCTTTTGGATTTTCACCAGAATCACTCTCGGATCTTGCTGGCCCAGCGATATCTAAATGAACCCAATTTCGCCTTCCAGCAAAATGTTCTAGAAATAGCGCCGCAGTAACTGAACCACCAGAGAAATCTGGCTTTTCCGCGGTGTGATTAAAGTCTGCAACTGAACTTGCAAGTGAGATCTTGTAGTCATCAACAAGTGGCATATGCCAAAGTCTTTCGCCAATTTCTTCGCCAACTTCATAAAGCTTCTTTGCTAACTTCTCATTTCGGGTATACATCGCTCCATATTGCCGGCCTAAGCCAAGTGTTGCTGCGCCTGTAAGTGTGGCTATGTCTATTAGATAATCAGGGTTTAATTTCTTATCGGCATAAGCTAATCCATCAGCTAAAACCAGTCTTCCCTCGGCATCGGTATTAATAACCTCCACCGTTGTTCCACCAAAATGTTTAATTACATCGGATGGTCGTTGAGCAGTTCCAGAAAGAGAATTCTCAGCACACATCAAGAGCGCAGTCACTCTTACTTTTGGTGCGTCTTTCCCAAATTCGGCAATATTGATTACGGTGGCAAGTGCTGCGGCAGCGCCAGACATATCGCTCTTCATTCCAACCATTGTGTCGTATGGTCGCTTGAGAGAAACGCCACCTGTATCAAAAGTAATTCCTTTACCCACGATCACAACATGTGGCCAATTCGATGAGCCTTTAGGTGCATAAGAAACTTGAATCATCCTTGGGCCCGGCTTAGGTGCTGAGTTGCCAACTGCAAGTAACCCACCAAATTCTTTAAGGGCGCTTCCACTCAACACTTTTATTGTAAGGGCTGAAGATTTAGTTCTTGTCACTATCGCTTTGGCTTGATTTGCCATCCAAAGTGGGTTCTTTATATTTGCGGGTGTGTGGATTAAATCTCGAGCTAGCCAAGTTCCTGTTGCGATTACTTTGGCAAAGTTAACTTCCACTTCATATTTATTAGAGACTATAAATTGGGCTGGCTTTTGCGCCTTTGATCCCTTTAAAACAGTTTTTTGGTTCCATGAGTAGCTGGCGAGAATTAAAGCAGCAGTATGGGTAGTTGCAGATTTTGAATCATCCAAAAGTAAATCTAAAACGGTTGAACCAGAATTCTTAACTTTTCGGGCAAGTGCAACACCTGCCTTTCTTAGTTCATCTGTTGACTGGCTGCCCACTCCAATAAAGTAAATTCGACTTAATTTTTTATCTGCGGTTGCTATCTCAATTAGTTCCCCAGCTTTACCAGTCGAATCTGGCCATTGCTTTAAGAGTTCGGAAAACTTAACTGTTAAATATTTTTCAACCGCAGCCACTGTTTTATTTGATGGGATTTTTACTGCATCACCTGAAATAACTGGAATTGCCACAGCATCAAACTTAGAAAATATTAGATTTGAAAGATCAAACAAAGTTACTGCTGGCAAGAGGTTTACGGTCCTGGCCGAAACTGCAGTACTCAATTAAAAATTACTTCTTGACTAGGGAAACCGCTGCCTGAAGAGCGTTACCAAGATTGGTAGCTTCCTCAACATTTAATTCAACTACTAGGCGTCCGCCACCTTCGAGTGGAATTCGCATCACAAGGCTTCTGGCTTCCTTGGTAACTTCCATGGGTCCATCACCAGTACGCGGTTTCATGGCTGCCATGTGTAACTCCTCTAATTGTAAGTTTCTGGGGTCTTAAAACTTCAAGGGCTAAGTATCTCGCACAATTGGGTTCATAGTGAAATCGAAGATACGCCGAGAATTACCCCTGATTTAGCGCGGAAAGTAGACGAGATTTGCCAGTAGTGATAACGCTTTCTACGGCCCGTTCTGGAACTCCCAAGGCTGCGGCAATCTCGCTATTTGAAAGTGAGCGGATGTAATGCATAGTCAGAATGATCCGCTCTTCCTCTGGCAGGCTATCAAGTAGCTGCGTGATTGCGGTCATGAGTAGAGATTACCTGTCAATAGTGGGGTGGTGAAGCCCAGCCCACGCATAAGGCTAAATACTCTCAGCGCATTTAAAGGTAACAGGCTTCGATCGCGCTTGGAATATCGGTGCACCACTTAACCAGTTCACTCTGACCACTCTTCATCATCCGAATTTCGGTTAGATGCTCCAGCGACTCTTGCAGCTTTGTAAAGGCCCCATAAGGATCACATACTGCAATTGGCTTATTGTGGAAACCCAAATAGCGGCCAACCCAGATTTCAAAGAACTCTTCAAGTGTTCCAATTCCTCCAGGCAGCACAATAAATGCATCTGAAAGTTCTTCCAATTTTGCTTTTCGAGTTCTCATATCCGATACAAGAAACAATTCCGTGCACTCATTATCAACGAATTCAACAGAAGTTAATTTTTCTGGTATTACACCAAAAGTTTTGGCACCCTCGGCTCTTGCACCTTTGGCTACTGCCCCCATCATTGATACTTGGCCAGCGCCCCAGACTAAATCAGCCTTTGCCAGAGCTATCGCGGTTCCCACATCAAAGGCAAGATCTAGATATTTCTGTTCAATACTTGGCGCTGAAGAGCAATAAACCGAGATAAGCATAGATATAAGTCTAGTTACCTTTTATGTTGCCAGGGAAATTCAAGGCATTTGATAGCGTTCTCTCATGAGAAGTGCATATGGCTTTGGGGTCGCAACCACTACCAATTCTGGTGAGGTACTCGATACCTGGTACCTAGACCTTGGAATTGGCGCATTAAAAGATGCAACTTCTCCAGCTCTCGATGAATACCTCGGTAATGATGAGCTGCGTGGAATTGTGAAAAGTAAAGTTGGAATTGAAATTGATCTTGATGTGCCACCAGCAAATGTAAGCGATGCTTATTTAAGATTGCACTTGCTATCTCATCGAATTGTTAAACCTCATGGCTTAAACCTTGATGGAATATTTGGAATTCTAAATAATGTCGTCTGGACTTCGGTTGGGCCGTGCTCGGTGGCAACATTTAATAAGGTTTCACCAAAGCTTCGGGCAAAGTATGGCTCAGTGACGGTTTATGGCGTAGATAAGTTTCCACGTATGGTTGATTATGTTGTCCCAGAAGGTGTTCGCATCGCTGATGCCGATCGGGTCCGACTAGGTGCTCACTTGGCTTCTGGCACAACAATCATGCATGAGGGGTTTGTTAACTTCAACGCCGGAACCCTTGGTAAGTCAATGGTGGAGGGTCGTATAAGTGCAGGCGTCGTGGTTGGTGATGGAAGTGACATCGGAGGCGGCGCATCAATCATGGGAACACTTAGCGGTGGTGGAAAAGAAGTTATCTCTATTGGAGAAAGATCTTTACTCGGCGCGAATGCTGGTCTTGGAATTTCACTTGGCAATGATTGCGTAGTCGAATCAGGAACTTATATAACAGCTGGATCGAAGATTTCACTTCCAGATGGAACAACCGTTAAAGCACGTGAATTATCCGGTGCGAACAATTTGTTATTCCGCCGAAATTCACAAAATGGCGCACTTGAGGCAATGCCTAAAACTGGTGACTGGGGCGGACTTAACTCAATTCTCCACGCAAATTAATTTGCAGCGGTGGTCCCAACTACTGTAGATGTGTCTGGCAAGGTGATTGCAACTGGTAAATCAAACCAAGATGACGGAATTTTTAAAGTAGTTTTAAATGTTC
The DNA here is from genome assembly GCA_903822245.1 of uncultured Actinomycetes bacterium. Taxonomy (GTDB): domain Bacteria; phylum Actinomycetota; class Actinomycetes; order Nanopelagicales; family Nanopelagicaceae; genus AAA044-D11. Next base: position 24,425 of record CAIJOE010000045.1, on the reverse strand, counting down.
CAACTGGCAATGTTTTCTTAACTCCTGAACTGGAATAGGCAATTACATTCAAAACACTTCCAGTCAAGGTACGACCTTTTACAACATACTTAACCACGTCTGGAAGTCCAAAAGCTTTTGCCATATCCGATTGCGAAATTGTTCGCTCCCAGTTGGCATATTTTGGATTTAGTAATGGATCTAAGCTCCACGGGTCTGCGACACTTACTAGATAAGGAATTTCACTTCCCCAAACGTCAATTGCTTTCTGGGTTGCCCCACCACTAGATGAGAAGAAGTAAACATTAATTGGTATGCCCGAATAAGTAATTGCATAGCCGTGGTTCGCATCGCTAAGAGTGCTATCGACTGCTGCCTTCCAAAGTAAGCCATATTTGACTTCAGCTTCTTTAGTTGCTCCCGAAAAATTTTGATCATACTTAGTGTTGTAAACGTGGCAATCACAATCTTTTCGGATCTTACTCATCCGACTAATTGCATAGGTACGAGAAGCAATTACCTGACTAGCCATTGCAGCCATCGGCCAGGAGGATGGCACTTCACTTATTCCATAAAGATATTGATCATGTAATCGAAGATTTTCAGTTACTTCTATCCGATACCCAATTCCAGTAATTGGCACAGCTCTAAGTTGGATAAATCCATACTTCATTTTAAAGGTGGCTGCCCCAATTTTTTGTGTAACTGTCGCTGATTCTCCAATCCAGCCAACGGTCCAAAGCTTGGATATTCCTTGGGAAACTACTGGCGACTTATTTATCCTTGAATTAGCCACAATTTCTTTTCCAGATAATGTAAAGGAAAGAATAGTAGAAGTTTCAAAACTCACAGAGGTATTTGTTTCACTTGATAAATTGAATTGGCCGTCTGAAGTTATTGAAAATGAGACTGCCGATATCTGATGTCCGGTGTTAACTCGAATAGTTTGAGTGTCCTCTACTGGAGTTACCTGGGCGTTAGGAAAGTAATAATTAATAATCTCAGTAGAGCTTTTTCCTTCTAAAGCCTGACCTTTAGCACCAATCTGACTTAACCCAACACCGTGTCCATATCCAGAACCCTTTAATGTAAAGGAGTCTGGAATGCTGGCAGCAAAAGCATTCATGGGCAAGATGAGTGAGAAAAGTAGTGCGAGGAAGGTCAGCTTTTTCATTCTTCCTCTGCGATCAACCCTTTTGGTGAAAGCAAAAATCCAGCACCCCAAACAAGGTGCATCGTGAGAATCACAACTGGAAGAATTAATCTTTCAAGCCAAGATTTTCCAATGAACAAACTGCCCAAAATAACTACAAAAAGATACGCAAGGGTGAGACTTATGAATGCTGGACTAACTAATGCCGAAAGTAGAATTGAAATTATTATTAATACTAGGGCTGTTGGAGGTGCTAAATAACGATAGTTTACAGTTCCCCTGTGATTGCGCACAACAGCTCTGCGCCAAGTTCCATATTGGAAATACTGTTTAGCCAATGCTTTCAGACTTGAACGTGGCCTATAAGTAACTATGAGTGATGGATCAAACCAAACTATTCCGCCTTTCTCTCTTAGGCGAAAATTTAACTCCCAATCTTGTGCGCGAGTGAAGCGTTCGTCATAGCCACCAGCTTCAACTAGTGCACTTTTAAGAAACGTTCCGAGATAAACCGTGTCAGATGGCCCCGCACTCCCACCAGTGTGAAATCTTGATGCCCCAACTCCTAATGGCGAGCGCATGGCCCGTGCCACAGCTTTTTCAAAACTATTTTTTCCTACCGCAGCCATAACTCCACCCACGTTTACCGCTTTGGTCTGAAGCAAGATGGTCACCGCATCTTTTAAATATGAATTTGATATTTCCGAGTGACCGTCAATCCTAGAAATAATTGGGTAACGAGATTTAGCAATTGCGCTATTTAATCCATTCGCTGTTCGACCTGAAGGGTTATCTACCAATATGACTCGGCTATCGCGAGCAGCTAGCGCCGAAGCTATTTCATTAGTTCGGTCCTTAGAGGGACCAAGGGCAAGGATGACTTCAAACTGGCTCGGATAATCCTGCTTAAGAATGGCCGAGATGCTCTGATCTAAATCTCGCTCCTCGTTTAGGATCGGCAAGACCACAGATACGCCGGGCAAAACCTCATTCATAAAGGCCCACGCTACCGTTACCTCGCACTAGTATCGGTTCAATGACGCTTAGAGTTTCCGTAATTGGTACTGGGTACCTAGGTGCGACCCATGCTGCTTGCATCTCTTCACTTGGTTTTCAGGTGATTGGCGTCGATGTCGACCCAAAAAAGATAGAACTACTTTCCAAGGGCAAAGTTCCGTTCTATGAACCAGATCTGGAAGAACTTCTAGCAGCTGAAATTCAATCTGGGCGACTTACATTCTCAAATGACTTTGGAACCATTGCTGATGCTGATATTCACTTCATTTGCGTTGGTACGCCCCAGCAAGCCAATAGCTTGGCGGCAGATATGCGCTTTGTAGACGCTGCCTTAGATGCAATAGCTCCATTAGCTAAAACCGGTTCACTAATTGTTGGTAAGTCAACCGTCCCAGTGGGAACGGCTGAGCGCTTGCGCCAAAGACTCTCTGCAGTAAATCCTGGAGTAGAACTTGCATGGAACCCTGAGTTCTTGCGTGAAGGATTCGCAGTTGAAGACACACTTCGTCCAAATAGATTAGTTGTAGGTGTTACAAGCGATGCGGCTGAAAATAAATTAAAAGAACTATATAAATCAAATCTTGATGCTGGAACTCCTTGGGTTAGAGCAGATCTTCCAACAGCCGAACTAGTAAAAGTTGCAGCAAACTCATTTCTTGCCACCAAGATTTCATTTATCAACGCGATGGCTGAGGTTTGTGAAGCTGCTGGTGGGGATGTAACAGTCCTTGCAAAGGCAATCGGGTATGACCCTAGAATCGGAAATAGATTCCTTCAAGCAGGTATTGGATTTGGTGGCGGATGCCTACCAAAGGATATCCGTGCGTTCATGGCTCGAGCCGGTGAATTGGGAGCAGAACAAGCACTTGAATTTTTGCGCGAAATTGATTCGATCAATCTTCGGGCGCGTCAACGTGTAATTGAATTGGTACGAAGTGATCTTTCTGATGACTTACAAGGCAAGAAGATTGCTGTTCTTGGCGCTGCTTTCAAACCTGATAGTGATGATGTTCGCGACTCCCCCGCCCTTGACATCGCAGCCCAAATTCAAGCAGCAGGAGCGCGCGTAGTTGTCCACGATCCAAAAGCGATTGAAAATGCCCAAATGCGATTCCCGGCTTTGGCTTTTGAATCTGAAATTGAAAATACTTTAACTGGTGCAGATCTAGTTCTTCACCTAACTGAGTGGAAGATTTATCGCGAAATTGATCCAGTAAAGGCTAAAGCCCTGGTGACGGGAGCAATTATGATCGATGGTAGAAATGCCCTTGATAGAGATAAATGGATTGCTGCTGGTTGGAAATTTAGAGCACTTGGAAGAGCTTCACACAATTAAAAGCCCGTGCGCTGATTTCGCTTTGAGTTAAGGTTTTTGCTCTTTTCAAGGGATTCACTTCGCGCACTTTCCATGAGGTCGCCAACTTTTTTAGCAACTGCAAGATCATGAGTTCCCAAGATTCGAGCGGCAAGTAATCCAGCATTTTTAGCATTTCCAATACCGACCGTTGCTACGGGAATTCCGGCCGGCATTTGAACGATCGAAAGCAATGAATCCATTCCATCTAAAACTTTTAGTGGGACGGGCACCCCGATAACTGGCAAAGTCGTTGCTGCGGCGATCATTCCTGGCAGATGAGCTGCTCCGCCTGCACCCGCGATAATTACTTTAAAACCATTACCTACTGCGCTCTTGGCGAAGTCCAACATCTCTTCTGGAGTTCTATGAGCACTTACAACACTTACTTCGTATTCAATTCCAACACTATCTAGGATCGTTGCCGCATCTTGCATTACTGGCCAATCAGAATCAGAACCCATAACGATTGCTACAGATTTACTCATCGATCACTCCACTCATGTAGTCAACTGCGTGCTCAACTTCCTGTTGTAATTCTAGAAGGTTTTCACCACAAAGCGTTACATGGCCAATCTTTCGACCGGGGCGAACCTCTTTGCCATATTGGTGGAACTTAAGGCTTGGTGTTCGGGCCATTAGGTGCAAGTATGGCCGATACATATCACTCTTCTCCCCGCCCAAAACATTTCCCATAACTGAATACTTAGCTCGAAGTTCAGTGCTACCTAGCGGTAGATCTAAAATCGCTCGTAGATGTTGTTCAAATTGGCTGGTCTTACAACCTTCAATACTCCAGTGTCCTGAATTGTGCGGCCGAAGAGCTAATTCATTTATATAAAAATCACTACCAACGATAAATATTTCAACCGCCATCACGCCTATTAAGCCAATAGCCTGAGCAATTTCCAGGGCAGCACTTTGGACTTTAACCGCTAATTCTTTAGAAAGTTCTGGTGCTGGAGTAATGGTCTGGGTACAGATTCCATCTTTTTGCACTGTGAGAGTTGCTGGCCAGGTCGCTGCCTGATCATGCGCAGAGCGCGCCACCATGACTGAAATTTCATAATCAAAATTTAACTTTTCTTCAAGTAAAAGTACTCCGGTGTTCTTATACAACTCTGCTAGCTCATTGCCAGAATTAATAACCCAAACACCTCGACCGTCATAACCACCTACTGGTGATTTTGCGATCAGCGGATAACTAATCTGAGTTGGGCCACCTTCATAACGTTCCCATTTTGGATTTGGTAGGCCTATTTCAGTAATCTTGGCCCGCATTACTAACTTGTCTTGCGAATAGGTAAATGAGTCAGAGCGTGGATAAACCTTGACACCTGATTGTTCTAAAGCTTTTATAACACGTTGAGGAACTAGCTCGTGCTCAAAAGTAATTATGTCGCAGTCCTTAGAAAAGGAAATCACATCTGCGGCGCTTGTGTAATCACCCACTACGAATTCACACACTTGAGCTGCTGAGTCATTAGCGTTGGCTGCAAAAACTTTGAGTGTAATGCCCAGGTCATTGGCAGGCACTGCCATCATTCTGGCAAGTTGGCCCGCTCCGATAACTCCAACTCTTGGAAAGCTCACTGCTATAGGTTACTTGCTTTCGCGCAGATGAATTAAATCGCCCACGGTTATCAATTGGCCAGAGGCAAGAATTAGTGCGCCACTTGCGTCAATTGAAGTCGCAACTCCTTGAATATCCACTCCACCTGGCAATTTAGCCACTACAGACTTGCCAATGGTGGCACAAAGTTCCAAATACTCTGGAGTCAATTGTGCACCTTCTTCAAATCTGGAAATGAGGGTTAGGAAAGTATTTAAGATAGTTGCGAGTAAAAGATTTCTATCCAATATCGCACCAGTTGCAAGTTTTATAGAAGTTGCAGTCGGCACTGGTAAATCTGCTAAATCTGAAGAAACATTTATTCCAATTCCTACGATTATCCCATCTCCACAAACCTCTGTAAGAAGTCCAGCTACCTTAAGGTGATCAAACAAAATATCATTCGGCCATTTACATTTAAAATCTTTTATATTTGTAAGGTCTTGAATGGATCTTGCCGTCGCAATTCCAGCAATAAGAGGAATGAATCCATATTTATCTAAACTAATTTTTGGTTCAATATAAAATGAAAATAGAAGCGCAGTTGATTTCTTCGCCTCAAAGCTTCGGTCTAATCTTCCACGGCCAGCACTTTGATATTCGGTAGCTATGACATCACCTGGAGTTGGGGATTTTTCACGAATTAGGCTCTGAGTTGAAGATGTTTCTTCAATCACTGATACTCGCCAGTAAGGGGTGGCAAGCGCGCTTGTTATGGCTTGCTCACTGAGTAATTCAAGATTCACTTCAAGCACTCGATTCATTTACTGACGCTTAACTAGTACCTTATGTCCGTGACTGATGATATTCGCACAACCGCCGGAAAGATCGCTGATCTTCGTCGCCGTCGTCTAGAGGCGCAGACTAGCCCACAGGAATCTGTTGATAAGCGCCATGCTAAGGGCAAACTAACTGCTCGCGAGCGAATTGAACGCTTAGTTGATGCTGGTTCCTTTGTTGAGATGGATTCACTTATTCATGAAGGTGTAATTACTGGCCATGCCACCGTAGATGGTCGTGCAATCGCTATCTACTCTCAAGATTTCTTAATTTATGGCGGTTCTCTTGGCGAAGTAGTCGGGCAAAAGATTGTAAAAGTTATGGATTTTGCGCTTAAGAGTGGAATTCCAATTGTTGGGATTAACGACTCAGGTGGCGCCAGAATTCAAGAAGGCGTTGCCTCACTTAGCCAATATGGCGAAATCTTTAAACGAAATGTTCGAGCATCGGGTGTAATTCCACAGATTTCGCTAATCATGGGACCAACGGCAGGCGGTGCGGTCTACTCCCCAGCTATTACCGACTTCATTGTGATGGTAAATGAAACTTCACAAATGTTTATTACTGGCCCTGATGTAATAAAGGCTGTAACTGGTGAAGAGGTCGGAATGGAACAGCTTGGTGGCGGCTTAACCCACAATACAAAGACTGGAAACTCTCACTACCTAGCAGATAGTGAAGATGATGCTCTTGACTTTGTAAAAGCGCTCTTGTCTTACTTGCCAAGCAACAACATGGATGAAACTTTAGTTTTGCCGGCAACTGAAAGTAATGACGTTGCACCATCAGATCGCGCCCTAGACTCTTTAATTCCTGATAATCCAAATAAGCCATATGACATGAAGGTTTTGATTGAAGCCATTGTGGATGAGGCGGACTTCCTAGAAGTTCACACACTCTTCGCCCCAAATATGATTGTTGGTTTTGGCCGAGTAGAAGGTCACTCAGTTGGCATAGTTGCAAACCAGCCTCAGCAATTCGCTGGAACCTTGGATATCAATGCCTCCGAAAAGGCGGCTCGTTTTGTGCGAACCTGTGATGCTTTTGGCATCCCAGTAATCACACTTGTAGATGTACCTGGCTTCTTGCCTGGAACCGAGCAGGAGTGGAATGGAATTATTCGCCGCGGAGCTAAGCTTCTTTACGCCTACGGTGAGGCTACTGTCCCACTCATTACCGTTATAACTCGCAAGGCATTTGGTGGTGCTTACATCGTTATGGGTTCAAAGCATCTCGGTGCTGATGTGAACCTTGCTTGGCCAACGGCACAAATTGCAGTTATGGGAGCTCAAGGTGCTGTAAATATTTTGCACCGTAAAGAGATTGCCGATGCAAAGGATGTTGAAAAGACTCGTAAGGAGTTAATCGACACCTACGAAGATACGCTTTTGAATCCATATATTGCTGCTGATCGCGGGTTTATTGATCAAGTAATTGAGCCACAAGAGACTCGTCATCAAATTGCCAAGGCTCTACGTGCCCTTCGCAATAAGCGGGTAGCACTTCCACCACGTAAGCACGGAAATATTCCGCTGTAATGAAAAAAAGATTTACCGTACTAAGTGGAAACCCAACTCCCGAGGAATTAGCAGCGTTGGAAAAAGCGCTCCCAACTCCCGTTGTGAAGAAGGTAAATACCGCAAGCCTTTGGCGTAAGTCACAAATTCGCCAACCACTTCCAAGAAAATGGGGACAAACTTTCTAATGTCATCCCATCGTAATGTTGTACTTGCATCAGCTTCACCTTCACGTAAGCGTTTACTTGAAGCAAGTGGAGTTGAATTTGAAGTAATAGTAAGTGGCGTAGATGAAGAGGATCCTAAACTGACTTCATTGCCACCAAAGGAGATGGTTCTTGCTCTTGCCATTCTTAAGGCTCATACCGTAAAAGCTAAAGTTGGAAATAATCACTTAATCATTGGATGCGATTCCACATTTGAATTCAATGGGAAATCACTTGGAAAACCACTTGATGCAAAGACTGCAATTGCTCGATGCAAAGAACTGCGTGGCAACTTTGGCTATCTGCATACCGGCCAATGCGTGATAGATACCAAACAAGAAATTGAAGTTTCCGATATCTCGACTTCTAAAGTCTATTTCGCCCAAATGAGTGATGAAGAAATTGAGTCTTATGTAGCAACTGGAGAGCCGCTAAATGTTGCCGGTGGTTTTACTCTTGATGGTCTAAGCGCACCGTTCATTTCTCGTATCGAAGGCGATGCAACTGGAATCATTGGTCTTTCATTGCCACACCTAAGACTTGCCGTGAATTCATTGGGTCTGCACTGGTCAAATATTGTAAAAACGGTGGTGAACGCATGAAGGCTGTATTAATTGCCAACCGTGGTGAGATTGCGGTTCGCGTTGCACGCGCTGCACGTGACCATGGAATTAAATCAATTGCTATCTATTCTGATGAAGATCGCGCGTCCCTTCACGTAGCAACAGCTGATGAGGCATTTGCCCTAAATGGGCTTTCTGCAGCAGAAACCTATTTAGATCAAAACAAAATAATCGAAATAGCTAAGAAATCTGGCGCCGACGCCGTTCATCCTGGCTATGGCTTTCTTTCAGAGAATGCTGATTTTGCCGATCGAGTTATTGCTGCTGGTTTAATCTGGATTGGGCCACCACCGGCTGCAATTCGATTACTCGGCGATAAAGTGTCAGCGCGCAAAATTGCGGCTGCCGTTGGTGCTCCGCTTGTTGCTGGAACTACTGATCCAGTTGATTCACCTGATGAGGTTATTGCCTTTGCTAAAGAACATGGTTTGCCAGTGGCGATCAAAGCTGCTCACGGTGGCGGTGGCCGCGGCCTAAAGGTTGCTCACAATATTGAAGAAATCCCTGAACTCTTCGCATCAGCTGTGCGCGAAGCAATTACTGGCTTTGGCCGCGGAGAATGTTTCGTAGAGCGATATCTAAATAAACCGCGACATGTGGAAACTCAATGTTTAGTTGATTCACACGGAAACGCCGTAGTTGTTAGTACCCGCGATTGTTCACTTCAGCGTCGCCACCAAAAGTTAGTAGAAGAGGCGCCGGCGCCCTTTCTTACCGAGGCGCAGATCGAACAACTTTATTCATCAAGTAAAGCAATTATGAAAAAGGCTGGCTATATCGGAGCTGGTACCTGCGAGTTCCTAATTGGTTCAGATGGAACAATTTCCTTCCTAGAAGTAAATACCCGCCTTCAAGTAGAGCATCCGGTTTCTGAAGAAGTCACTGGAATTGATCTTGTTCGTGAGCAATTTAGAATTGCTGACGGTGAAAAGATAAATCCGGTTGATCCAATTATTCGTGGTCACAGTATTGAATTTCGAATTAATGGCGAAGATCCAGGTAATGGTTTCTTGCCATCTCTTGGCACAATTACAAAGTGGGAAGTACCATTCGGTCCTGGAGTTCGAATTGATGCTGGTTTTGACTATGGTCACACTATCGGAACTCACTTTGATTCCCTTCTTGCAAAGTTAATTGTTACCGGTGCCACCAGAGACGAGGCGCTATCTCGAGCTAGGCGCGCCCTTCGTGAGTTTGAAATCGGTGGCCTTGCAACAGCATTACCCTTCCACCGAGCGATCATATATGACCCTAATTTTGCAAAGGATTTCAAGGTATACACGAGTTATATCGAAAATGAATTTAATAATGAGATTCCAGCTTTCTCATTTAAACAAGGTGTTGCTGATTCCAAAGCGGCATCACAAAAAGTTGTTGCAGAGGTAAACGGCCATCGCTTTGAAGTCTTAATCCACACTCCTGAGTCAATTCAAAAAAGGCACCGAGTAAAGAGCAATGCAATCGGCCAAGCATCAGGTGATTCACTAAATAGCCCAATGCAGGGAACGGTAGTTAAAATTGTTAAATCTAACGGCGATCGAGTCGAACCTGGCGATTTGATAGTTGTGCTTGAAGCCATGAAGATGGAGCAACCACTTATTGCCCATAAGGCTGGAACGATTGCTAAATTGCAAGTTAGCGTCGGTGAAACTGTTGCAAGCGGTTCCACCCTCTGCGTAATTGAGGATTAATACCCTTTTCCCCTAGAGCACTGGCTGGAGTAAGTTAGGCCTATGGCCGACTTATATAAAGACCCAATAGCTACAGCGCAAGAAGCGGCAGACAAGCTCGCATCAATCACGGGTAAGGACAAGCACGACGTGGCCCTAGTAATGGGCTCGGGTTGGATTTCAGCAACACAAGCACTCGGTCAACCAACTCATGAATTTGCCGCAACTGATCTTCCAGGGTTCCTCGCACCAACTGTTGCCGGACATGGCGGTGTTATTCGCTCATACACATTAGATGGTGCACATGGAAAGCAAAATGTATTGGTATTTCTTGGCAGAACACACCTTTATGAAGGTAAAGGTCTAGAACCAGTAGTACATGGGGCAAGAACTGCGGTAAAGGCAGGCTGCAAAGTTATTGTATTAACCAATGCTTGCGGTGGAATTAGCTTAGATTACACAGTTGGTCAACCAGTAATTATTCGAGACCACATTTCAATGACGGCAACTAGCCCGCTGATCGGCGCTGATTTTGTTGACCTAACTGATCTTTACTCAAAGCGCCTGCGTGATTTAATAAAGAAAGAGGATCCAACTCTTGCCGAAGGCGTGTATGCCCATTGGCGCGGTCCGGCATATGAAACTCCCGCTGAAATCAAAATGTTAAGAACTCTTGGCGCCGATTTAGTTGGAATGTCTACGGTCCCAGAAGCAATTGCAGCACATGCTCTTGGTGCCGAAATTCTAGGAATTTCTCTTGTCACAAATGCGGCTGCTGGTGTTACCGGTGAAAAACTCAGCCACACAGAAGTAATGGAGGCTGGCGCAGCTGCAGCCGGGCGTATGGGTGAATTACTTCGAAAGGTTTTAAATAACCTGTGATTGAAAATAGTCTGCGCAAAGAAGTACAGGATTGGATTGCCCTTGATCCAGATCCAGTTACTGCTATGCAATTACAGGCTTGGCTAGATTCAGATAATTTGGTTGAAATTCAGAAATCATTTAATGGCTTTCTAGAATTTGGTACTGCCGGACTTCGTGGACCAGTTAGACCTGGACCGTCGGGAATGAACCGAGCTGTTGTCGGAAGGGCTGCTGCTGGAATTGCTGCTTATATGAAGCAACGTGGCCTAAGAAGCGTGGTTATTGGTCGAGATGCCAGGCATGGATCGAAAGAATTTTTGGAAGAAAGTGCTGAGATTTTTAGTGGCGCTGGAATTGAAGTTCACATTATGCCCCGCGAACTTCCAACACCAGTTCTTGCATTTGCTGTAAATAAGATGGGTATGGATTGTGGGGTCATGGTTACCGCTAGTCACAATCCTGCCGCTGACAATGGTTACAAGGTTTACCTCGGTGGCGTCATAGATGGCATTAATTTCAATGGGTCACAGATTATTTCTCCAGCAGATACCCAAATTGCGGCCCATATCGCAAAAATAGATTCAGTCCAACCACGTGGGTCTAAATGGGAAGTTGTTCCTGAGGAAATTATTCATAATTACGTCACGGTTGTCTCATCAGTAGTTAGCAATCCAAAAGATATTAAGGTTGTCTACACTGCTATGCATGGTGTTGGAACTGCAACCCTTGCTCATGTGTTTCAAAAATCTGGCTACCAATCACCTATTTTGGTAACCGAACAGTGCACGCCTGATCCAGATTTTCCAACCGTGGCATTTCCAAACCCAGAAGAGCCGGGAGCTATTGATCTTTCCATTGAATATGCCATTAATCATGGAGCTGATCTTGTTATTGCTAATGATCCCGATGCTGACCGTTGTGCGATGGCAGCTAAAGATCCAATCCTTGGTTGGAGAATGCTTAGAGGCGATGAACTAGGAACCTTACTAGGATATTACATCGCGACTACTCGAGATAATTCCGGTAAAGCATTTGCAAATTCAATTGTTTCATCTTCTGCCCTTGGAAAAATAGCCAAGAAATACGAAATTGAATTCCATGAGACGCTTACGGGCTTTAAGTATTTGGCAAAAATTAATAATTTGTCTTTCGCCTATGAAGAGGCAATCGGTTACTGCGTCGAACCAAAAACAGCTAATGATAAAGATGGTATTTCTGCTGCAATTAAAATTACTGAATGCGTAGCTTCTTTAAAGGCTAAAGGTGTGAACCTATTCGACTATATAGATAAAATTTGGGATGAAATTGGCTATCACCGCACGGAACAGATTTCTATCCGTGTTTCCGATATAAAGCAGACCGAAGTGATCCTCTCTGGAATAAGAAATAACCCGCCGGTGAATGTTTGTGGCCAGAAAGTTCTAAGAGTCGAAGATCTTCTTAAGCCAACGAACGGACTAGCACCGACAAACGGACTCCGAGTCTGGCTAGAAGAAGATGTGCGAATAATTATTCGCCCAAGTGGTACTGAGCCAAAACTTAAGTGTTACATTGAAGTAGTGCGCCCTTCCGGATCTGCTGAAGATAAATCAATTGCCGATCAAATGATTTCAGCTTTGAAGATCGAACTTATGGGAATCCTTCAATGACTAATTTGATCGATGGCAGTGAGGTATCACTTAGAAAATTCCTCAGTAATCTTTCACCGGTCGACCAAATTGGGGCCGAATCTCGTGCTGCAACTTTAGCTACTCGAAGCATTAAGAACGAGAGCAAGAATTGGGCGATTGATCTTGCAATACGTATGGTTGACCTAACCACCTTGGAAGGTGCAGATACACCAGGAAAAGTTAAAGCACTAGCCGCAAAAGCCGTTCGTCCAGATCCCACTGACCCGAGCGTTCCTTCGGTAGGTGCCATTTGTGTTTATAACGATATGGTCAAAGTTGCACGTACAGCTCTGGATGAAAATGGTGGAAAGAACATTCCAGTTGCTGCCGTTGCAACTGCTTTTCCTTCAGGTCGAGCAAGTATTGAAGTAAAGATTCAGGACACTAAAGATGCGATTGCAAATGGTGCTAGTGAAATAGATATGGTGATCGATCGTGGAGCATTCCTATCTGGCCATCTTGGTGAAGTTTTTGATGAGATCCGGACAATAAAAGACCTCTGCGGTGAAAAGGCCCACCTGAAGGTTATTTTAGAAACGGGCGAGTTAGTTACTTTAGATAACGTTCGTAAGGCTTCCTATCTGGCGATGCTAGCGGGTGGGGATTTCATTAAGACCAGTACTGGAAAGGTTGCTCCTGCAGCCACGGCTCCGGTTGTATATGTAATGCTTGAAGCAGTTCGAGACTTTTATGCCTTAACCGGTACCAAAATTGGCGTAAAGCCAGCTGGAGGTATTAGAACAACCAAAGATGCCATCAAACAACTAGTTTTAGTAAATGAAGTTGCTGGACCGCAATGGTTAGATCCCTCCCTCTTTAGGATCGGTGCCAGTGCGTTATTAAATGACCTACTCATGCAGCGCATGAAGATGCGCGATGGGTACTACCCTAGCCCTAACTACGTGACCCTAGATTGATGAGACCACTGGTGAAAAATAATGAATAACTTCGAATACGCCCAAGCCCCAGAATCAACTGCAATAGTTGATATAAAATCTGAGTACGGTCTTTTCATTAACGGAAAGTTTGTTGCACCAAAGTCGGGAAAGCGTTTTGAGACTATTAACCCAGCAACCCAAGAAGTCCTAGCAAAAGTTGCCTATGCAAATGAACTTGATGTAAATCTCGCAGTTAGCGCTGCGCGTAATGCATTCACAAAGACATGGTCCAAGATGCCGGCAGCTGAACGTGGGAAATATCTTTTTAGAATTGCTCGAATTTTGCAGGAACGTGCGCGTGAATTCGCTATTTTGGAGACTCTTGATAACGGCAAACCAATTCGTGAGTCAAGGGATACTGATATTCCACTTGCTGCTGCACATTTCTTTTATCACGCTGGTTGGGCTGACAAGCTTGAACATGCAGGTGTAGGTAACAATCCAAAACCTTATGGTGTCGCGGGCCAAATAATTCCTTGGAATTTCCCAATGCTGATGTTAGCTTGGAAAATTGCACCAGCTCTTGCAACTGGAAATACTGTTGTATTGAAACCTGCAGAAACTACACCGCTAACGGCTCTGCTATTTGCCGAAGTCTGCCAACAAGCAGATTTGCCTGCCGGTGTTGTGAATATAGTTACCGGCGATGGAACGACAGGCTCTTTTATTGTTAACCATCCTGGGATTGACAAGATTGCATTTACTGGATCAACTGGGGTCGGCAAAGCAATTGCTAAAGCAGTTGCCGGGACTAAGAAGAGTGTGACTCTTGAATTAGGTGGCAAGGCTGCAAATATTGTTTATGAAGATGCCCCAATAGATGAAGCCGTAGAAGGAATTGTTAACGGCATATTTTTTAATCAGGGCCATGTTTGCTGCGCCGGATCTCGCTTGCTGGTCCAGGAAAACATTCAAGATGAGTTAATTGAAAAGCTAAAGCGCAGAATGTCCTTAATTAGAGTTGGAAATCCATTGGATAAAAATACTGATTTGGGCGCAATTAATAGTGCTTCACAATTGGCTCGAATTAAGGAAATTGCAGATTCGGGCGACCTTGAAGGAGCCCAGCGGTGGAGTCCTGCTTGCAATCTACCGACAAAGGGATTTTGGTATCCGCCGACAATATTTACTGGGGTCTCACAATCTCATCGCGTCGCAAAAGAAGAAATCTTTGGACCAGTTCTTTCAGTACTAACTTTCAGAACTCCAGCAGAGGCAATTGAAAAAGCCAATAACACGCAATATGGTCTTTCCGCCGGTGTTTGGACTGACAAGGGTTCCAAGATTCTTTGGACTGCGCAGCGTCTTCGCGCAGGAGTAATCTGGGCTAATACCTTCAATAAGTTTGATCCAACAAGTCCATTCGGCGGTTACAAAGAATCTGGCTGGGGTCGAGAAGGTGGCCGACATGGCTTAGCTGGTTACTTGAAGGCAGGTAATTAAGATGCGTATTGATGTAATGAAAACATACAAACTATTTATCAATGGTCAATTCCCACGATCGGAATCAGGTCGGGTTTATGAAATTACCGATTCAAAGGGAAAGTTCTTAGCTAATCCCGCTCATGGATCTAGAAAAGATCTTCGCGACAGCGTTGTTGCTGCCCGCGCCGCCCAACCTGCGTGGAGCAAAGCGACCGCATATAACCGTGGCCAAATCCTCTACCGAGTTGCAGAAATTATGGAGGGGCGCAGTGAGCAATTTATTGCTGAACTAATTGCGCAAGAGGGACTCAATCCATCAGCTGCTAAGAAGCAAGTAGAACAAGCAATTGATACTTGGGTTTGGTATGCCGGTTGGACTGACAAGATTTCAGCTATAAGTGGTTCAACAAATCCAGTTGCTGGTCCATATTACAACTTCACAATTCCAGAAGCTCTAGGTGTAGTGGCCATATTTGCTGATGGGAAGCCTTCGCTGCTAAATCTCGTAAACGGATTAGCCCCAGTAATTGCCAGTGGGAACTCAGCAATTCTATTGGCGCATGAGAAGTATCCACTAAGTGCGATTACCCTCTCAGAAGTTCTTGCGACAAGTGATCTTCCGGCCGGAGTTATAAATATTATTACTGGTAAGACAGCAGAATTGGTTTCTTGGACCGGATCACATATGGATATTGATGGAATTGATGCTTCTGGACTTTCCTCTAAGCAACTGCGAGAAGTAAAAGAACTTGGCTCTGAGAATTTAAAGCGTATTCACTCTTTTGATTCAAAGCGTTCACCGCTTCGAATCACTAGTTTTATGGAGAGTAAAACTGTCTGGCACCCAGTTGGTATTTAATTACTCCTGAGAGATCCCTTGATAGCCTGGTTTGACGACCTTTTCGATGATGGCAAGTCGCTCATCGAAAGGGATAAAAGAACTCTTTAATGCATTTATTGTCACGCGTTGAAGGTCTGCGAAGGTCCAACCAAAGGCATTTACAACTGCCTGCATTTCGTTGGACATAGAAGTGCGACTCATTAGACGATTATCAGTATTTAACGTGACTCTAAATCGAAGCTTGTTAAGAATTCCTATTGGATGAGATTTAATATCTTTAACTGCGCCCGTTTGAAGATTAGATGTTGGGCATAGCTCAAGAGGAATACGCCGATCTCTAACGTATGCAGCAAGGCGGCCAAGCTTTGGGGTTGGACCAGTTAGATCAATATCTTCAATAATTCGTACTCCGTGACCAAGTCTTTCTGCCCCGCACATCTGAATAGCCTGCCAGATGGACGGAAGTCCATATGCCTCACCTGCGTGAATAGTGAAGTGAGCATCTTCTTGGCGTAAATAATTGAATGTATCTAGTTGATTAGTTGGTGGAAAGCCATCTTCTGGTCCAGCAATATCAAAACCAACAACACCGGAATCTCGATACTTAATAACCTTTTCTGCAACCGCTTGAGCATGCGGTAAGTGGCGCAGCGAGCAGAGGATTGATTCAACTCTAATATTAAATCCTTCTGCTTTTGCCTCTTTTTCTCCAAGACGATATCCCTCGATTGTGGCTTCGATTACTTCATCTAGCGAAAGTCCTTTTTCGGTGAATAGTTCTGGTGCTCCACGAACTTCGGCATACACAACACCATCTCTGGCTAAATCAATTGTCGATTCCTTTGCAACTCTAATGATTGATTCGCGTGTTTGCATTACGGCAACGGTGATTGCAAAGGTTTCTAGATACTTCACTAACGACCCGGAATTACAGGACTCTTCAAACCAGTCGGCCAGTTTTGACGGATCATTTGTTGGAAGCGTGTAGCCAATCTGATCCGCTAATTCAATAATTGTTTCAGGGCGAAGGGCTCCATCGAGGTGATCATGAATTACTGCTTTAGGTAAACGTTTAATCTGATCCGGGGTCGGCTTTTTATCTAGTGACATCTATCCTTCAATCTTTTCAATTATCAATGGCAATCGATCTGCCACAAATCCATTCTCACTTATTTCAATTGCTCCATTTAGAGCTTCTAGCGCTCTTTCAAATCTTGCAGATTCATCCGCGTGGAGGGTAAAGACTGGTTGCCCAGCAACAACTTTCTCCCCTGGCTTTGCATGAATCTCAATTCCAGCTCCAAGTGAAAGCTTCTCACCTTGACGAGATCTTCCAGCACCTAAGCGCCAGGCACTAATTCCTACCTTCATTGCATCCATCGAAGAAAGAGTGCCACCCTTCTCCGCCTTAACTTCAATTTTTTCTTTTGCAACCGGAAGTGCGCCGTCTGGATCACCACCTTGAGCTTTAATCATCCGTCGCCAATGATCCATTGCAGCGCCATTTTTCAATGCGTCTGCCGGATCCATAAGTGGTTTGATGCCAGCTGCATCTAGCATTTCTCGAGCCAAAATTAGGGTCAATTCAACAACATCACTTGGTCCACCACCTGCAAGTACTTCTACTGATTCACGCACTTCAAGAGCATTCCCGGCAGTTAAGCCAAGTGGTACATCCATTGCAGTTACAAGTGCTCGCGTTTTGACACCTGCGCGAGTTCCTAAATCAACCATAACTCGCGCTAGTTCTTTGGCTTTCTCTGGATCAGCCATAAAAGCTCCCACACCAGTTTTTACATCAAGTACCAATGCACTAGTTCCCTCGGCGATCTTTTTACTCATGATGCTTGAAGCTATGAGTGGAATTGCTTGCACTGTTGCTGTTACATCACGTAAGGCATAAAGTTTCTTATCGGCAGGTGCTAGTCCTGCTCCTGCGGCACAAATTACTGCGCCAGTGTCCTTTAAAACTTGAAGCATTTCATCATTTGAAAGCGCAGCACGCCAACCAGGAATTGATTCCAACTTATCTAAAGTTCCACCTGTGTGACCAAGTCCGCGTCCAGATAATTGTGGAACTGCGCCACCACACGCTGCGACTAAAGGGGCTAGTGGCAATGTGATTTTGTCGCCAACTCCGCCAGTGGAATGTTTATCCACCGTCTTTCGATCAAGGGCTGACCATTCCATCTTCTCGCCACTGTTTATCATGGCGTTAGTCCACCTAGATATTTCACGTGAGTTCATCCCATTTAACAAGATAGCCATTAAAAGAGCTGACATCTGCTCATCGGCAACCGTGCCCCGCGTATAGGCGTCTATTACCCAATCAATTTGTGGATCTGTTAGCTCTTGCTTATCTCTCTTTGCGGAAATAATTTCTACTGCGGCAAATAATTCAGCCATTACTTAAGATGTCCTGGTCCAAATGCCCAAGGCAAGAGCTCAGAAAGCTTTACTGGCCCATCTGGCGTCATGAACAACATTTCTTCTCCGCCATGTTCAAAGAGCAGTTGTCGGCATCGACCACAAGGTGAAAGATAATTACCGGATCCATCAACACACACTGCTGCGATTAAACGCCCACCACCTGTTGCATGAAGTGTCGATACCAAACCACATTCAGCGCAAAGTGTTACACCCAAGCTAGCATTTTCAACATTACAACCGCTGATCATTCGACCGTCATCTACTAGTGCGGCAACACCAACTGGGAACTTTGAATAGGGAGCATAAGCATTCTTCATTATTTTTTTGGCTTCAGAATGAAGTGCTTCCCAATTAATTTCGGTCATCCGGAGAGACCTGCCATTAGTCTTCCAACATATTGGCGATCGGCGTCCTGACCATCAATAATTGCCACAATCTTGCCGCCGAACATTACTGCTATTCGATCCGAGAGTGAGAGAATTTCATCAAGTTCAGCTGACACAAGCAAAACTGCCGCTCCACCATCGCGCGCACTAATCAATTGCTTATGAATAAATTCAATCGACCCAACATCAACACCACGTGTTGGTTGTGATGCCACGATTACATGTGAATTCTGAGTCAACTCTCTAGCCACTACGACTTTTTGCTTGTTTCCACCAGATAAGGAACTCGCAGAGTTCTGAAAACTTGGAGTTCTGATATCGAATTCCTTGACTAATCGATCGGCGTATTCATCGCGAGCATTGAAATCTCTAATCCCCTTAACTGAGAAAGGCTTTAGATTGAATTGATTAAGAGTTAAGTTATCAGCAATTGAATACGAAGAGACCAGCCCATCTTTTTCTCGATCCTCCGGGATATGTGAAACACCCATTAAATGGACTCCTCGTGGATCCATATCGGGAGATTCCTTGCCTGAAACTTTTACGGTTCCAGTTTGACGGTGGCGCATGCCACAAATTGCTTCAACTAGCTCACGTTGTCCATTTCCTTCTACTCCAGCAATTCCTAAAATTTCACCAGCGCGAACTTCAAGTGAAAAATGCGTTACTGCATCTAAATGACGATCATCTTTTACTGAGAGATCTTTAATTTCAAGGGCAACTTCTTTTGCTCTAGCTGGACCCTTTTCAACGCTCAAAACTACATTGCGACCAACCATCATTTGAGCCAAACCCTCTTCATTAGTTTCCTTTGGAGTTGTGGTTCCTACCAACTTTCCATTTCGCAATACAACTACTCGATCAGCTACAGCCATAACTTCATGGAGTTTATGAGTAATAAATAGTATTCCAACGCCACTTGCAGCAAGTTTGCGAATAACTTCAAGTAATTCATCGATTTCATGAGGTGTTAAAACCGCGCTTGGCTCATCAAGAATTAATAGATCAATATCTTTGCGAAGTGCTTTTAGAATTTCGATACGCTGTTGAATTCCAACAGGCAAATCCTCGACAAAAGCATCTGGGTCAACTTCCAGGCCATATCGTGCTGAAAGAGCAATTACTTCCTCTCTCGCTGCTTTCTTCGTAACAAAGACACCTTTGTGCGGTTCATCGCCGAGGATAATATTTTCAACAACGCTCATAACTGGTACTAATTGGAAATGCTGGTGAACCATTCCTACGCCGTGACGAATTGCTGCAGCCGTATCTCCTGGCTCTATTTCCTCACCCTTAATCGTGATTGTTCCAGAGTCTGGCTTTACCAAACCGAATACAGATTTAACCAAGGTTGATTTTCCGGCGCCATTTTCACCTAAAAGCGCAACAATCTCACCTTTATGAACTTCGATAGAAATATCATCGTTTGCTTTTACTCCTGGAAATGACTTACTTAAGTGCTCAATACGAAGAAGGGCTTCCATGACTATGCCTGTTCCTTCTCATAACTTTTACCAGCTGCCGCTGGTGGTCTTACTTTTCCAGCAGAAACTGCTAAAACTACGATCGTAAATACATAGGGCAACATCGTTATAAATTGATTAGGGATATTTGTTACTCCAAAAATTTGAAGCTGTGTTGAGAGCGCTTGAGCTAAACCAAAAAGAATTGCTGCTGCAAATGCTCCCATTGGATTCCAGCGACCGAAAATCATTAGTGCAAGAGCAGTAAAACCACTACCGGCTGTAAACTCTTTGCTAAATGACCCAACTAATTCAAGGCATATAAATCCGCCGACAAACCCACCAATTGCGCCACCAAACATCACGTTAATCATCCGCACTTTGATAACAGAGACTCCGGCGGTATCTGCTGATCCTGGATTTTCTCCTACTGCTCGAGTGCGTAAGCCCCAACGAGTTTTATACATCATTACCCAAATTGCCGGAATCAATATAAGACCTAGATACTGAATTGGTCCTTGCTGAGTAAAGAAGGCGTGGCCAATAAATGGAATTTGTCCCAAGATCGGAATATCAAAAATCGGCCAAGAATTTGGAATAGTTGAACCCTGCTTATAGAGAAAGGAAGTCAATCCAGAGGCCAAAATATTAATAATTGTTCCAGCGATAATCTGGTCCATCTTCCATTGAATCGTCATCATGGCATGGACAAAAGAGGTAAGAATTCCCGTAAGAATTGCAATCATCAAACCAGCAACTATGTTTTTGCTCCAAGATGCAATATAGAAACCAGTAAAACCAGAAAGTAGCATGGTTCCTTCAATGCCAATATTGATTACTCCAGAACGTTCGCACATGATTCCAACCATCGCAGCAAGTGCGAGTGGCATACCAAAACGCATTCCTGAGGCAACTACAGAATTTGTGATATCGGTATTTGCTATATAGCAATAAATCCAGACACCTAGAAGCACTACACCTAAGATCAATTGCCAAGGCTTGATGTTAAAACGTTTCAACATTATGAGCCCCATCCCGATGTTGTGGTTAAAGTCTTTGCATTCGACTTTATTAACTTAGCGAGGAATGGCGCTGTTGCAAAGAAAAGTACAAGGGCCAAAAGTAGGTTGATAATGTCAGGTGAAACTCCAGCTTCAAACTGAATGGCAGATTGCGCTGATCTCATTCCTCCAATAAAGATCGCACCAGGAATTAGGGCGATTGGATTTGCTCTACCAAGTAAGGCAATCGTAATTCCATCAAATCCGATTCCAGAATAAAATGCGGGGACAAAATAGCCAGTAGTTTCTGAGCTAAACATTCCTCCAGTAAATCCTGCAATTGCGCCACTTACTAACATTCCCAAAACTATTGATTTCTTTACCGAAATACCGGCATACCAAGATGCACTTCTATTCCTACCAACTGTATCTAATTCAAATCCAATAGTTGTTCGCTTGAAAACCCAGTTAATAACTATTGCTAATAGCACTGCAATTATAAAACCTGTGGGATAGCCAAATATGTGTGGCAGGCGCGCAGAATGGAGTATGTCAGGTGTTCTGGTATTTGGCTGGCCTTGAAGACGAAACTGATTTTGAGTTAAATAATCAACGATTGCAGCCATGATGCTATTTAGCATGATCGTTGAGATAACTTCATGAACTCCACGGGTAGCTTTTAGAAATCCGGCAAATCCACCAACAAGGGCTCCACACGCTGCTCCAAAAATTAGAGCAATGGGGATGTGGATCCACATTGGGATGCCATGCAAGCGATAACCAATGTATGTAAAGGCAAGTGCTCCGCTCAAAACTTGACCTTGGGCGCCGATATTAAATAGGCCTGCCCGCAAGCCAAAAGTGATTGCTAAACCTGAGATGATGAGAATTCCAGCTTTACTAAGTGTTGCCTGCAAACCAGAAGTAGATTGAAAACCTTTAACAATCAGAACGTGATAAGCCTGCATTGGGCTATGGCCTTGCGCGGCGATGAGAATGGCTCCGATGGCAAGGGCCACCAACACTGATGCAATTGGGACAAGGGCATCACGAGTGATTTTAAACTTCATCTAGAGTCCGATTCGCCGGTGAGTGGTTAGAAAGTTTTCTAACATATTTTGAGACATTTAATT
This sequence comes from uncultured Actinomycetes bacterium, assembly GCA_903822245.1. GTDB lineage: Bacteria > Actinomycetota > Actinomycetes > Nanopelagicales > Nanopelagicaceae > AAA044-D11. Next base: position 2,363 of record CAIJOE010000045.1, on the reverse strand, counting down.
AAGAAACGAGTAGTAGAAGAGCGAACTCTTCTACTACTCGAATCAGTTAGTTATTTGTTACTTGACGCCAGTTGCAAGAGATCCTGAAAGAATCTTCTTTGTGATTGCAGCAACCTTTGATTGAACAGATGCTGGAATCTTGCTTGAGAAGGTGTGGAATGGTGCAATACCAACGTTTCCGTAGACATTTCCACCAGCAAATGTTCCAGCCTTGTACTTGCCAATTAGGTCTGAGATTCCAGGAGCAATTAGCTTCTCGGCTGATGTGACTAGACATGGTTGAGCTTCTGGAACGGTGTTCCATTGATCAACGTCTACACCGATGCAGTACTTACCCTTGGTCTTAGCAATACGAGCAAGGCCACCGTTTCCGGTACCTCCACCAGCAGCGAAGATTACGTCATAACCTTGTGAGAGAAGTTGTGCAGAGTTTGAAGCACCAAATGCTGGATCTCCGAAAGCATTGTCTCCAGCTGGGTGGTAGATCAACTTAGAAGCTGGGAACTTCTTTCCCTGCTCCTTGCCTGCGAATGCAACACCATTTTGGAAGCCAGCTGCATAACGATAAACAGGTGGAATGTTCATACCAAGAACTGCACCAGTCTTACCTGACTTGGTCAAATAACCAGCAAGGTAGCCAACGATGAAGCCAGCTTGATCTTCATGCCAGTTTAGGCCAGCAAGGTTTGGTGTTGTCTTTGTTGTATCAAGGTACTGATCAACTCCGATGAACTTAATGTTTGGATACTTTGCTGCTGCAGCTACTGTTGCATTTGCCTCAAGGAAACCAACTGTAACAATTACGTTGTACTTCTTTCCGGCGAATAGATCGATGTTGTTGCCGTACTCAGTATCTGTTGCTGCATTTGATTCGATGTAGTTAGCGATTCCGCCAACAGCCTTAGCGCCAGTTTGTGCGCCTTCCCATGCTGCTTGGTTGAAAGACTTGTCTGTGACGTGTCCGATATCAGTAACAACACCGATACAGATAACTCCTACAGTTCCACACTTTGAATCATCATTTGTTGCAGCATTTGCTGGAGCTGCTACGAAACCAAGAGCTGCAAGTGACACAGCTGCGATTCCTGCGATAAAGCTCTTCTTCATGGATCTCCTCTCGAGGGAGCTCACAACGGACGTTCCGAAGTGAGCAGATAGCTAAAAATATTTAGACCAGCGGGGAGAATCTGGCTTTTCTATCAGGTGGGGCGAACCTAGCAGAGCCCTTTAGTCGATTCAATGAGCGCCGTATTACGGCCTGATAAAGAAATTCTTAGGCAGGAATTAAAGCTCTGCCCGAACTACCAATTGGCAGAAACACTAATCCCACCGTCGAGGGTTATGCCACTTCCTGTGACCCAATTCGCACCAATTAGGTATTCAATCGCTCCGGCAATATCACTAACAGTTCCCATATTTTTAAGTGGTGCCGCTTTCTTCCAGGCACTAACGCCCTCAGGCCACGCACTTTCAATTCCTTGTCTACCAATTAGCCCAAGGCGAAGGAAATTACTTCTAATTGGGGCAATCTCGACTGCGGCAGATTTTGTTAACGCTTCGAGTGCTGCCTTTGTCGCTCCATAAATTGCGTGACCAGGTCTTGGTGAAATTGCTTCAATACTTGAAATATTAATTACTGACTTAACGCCATAGCTCTGTGTGGCAATTTCAGCATAAATCTCAGCAATTGCCGAAACATTCACCTGAAAGAAATCAGAAATTTGATTTGGGTTTTCATCCTTAAGAAGTGCCACATCTTGCATCGCAGCATTATTTATAACATGGTCAATTTTGCCATATTGCTTTAGGACTTCCTGCATTAATGACTTACCGCCGCCAGGCTGAGATAGATCTGCTTTTATTGATGAAAAATTATTGGAATTACTATTGCTAACTCCGATTACTTCATATCCATTGGTCAAAAAGTGTTCGCAGAGCCCGCCACCAAGATAGCCACTGGCACCTGTGATTAAAATTTTTCCTTTATTGCTCATGAATTAGCTCCGGAATAGTTGGGTCACTCTCGCGCCAAGAGCGTACTAGTTCTGGGGTTGCCAATTCCATAGATGTGAAAGCTGGAGCCAAGAAACAAAGCACCAGCGACCATTCTCCTAAAGGTTTTGCCGCCATCCACACTTGTGGATCGATACTGAAAGACAAATCGTGAGGGGTGCGATCAAGTATCACTTTCTTGTGAGAATCAGACTTTAAGTGAAGCTCCACTGGCGCTCCGGCTAGATGAACCCAAGTCTCCCGCTCTTTTAAAATATGCCAAGCCGAGAAATCTCCTTCAGCCATTAAAAAATAGATTGCATTTCCGAAGTCATCGCGCTGGATAACTCTGAAGAATCCACCTTCACCTT
>CAIJOE010000044.1 GCA_903822245.1 uncultured Actinomycetes bacterium | reverse complement strand
GATGACGGATGTCATTAAGTCCTTAGTTAAAGCTTTTAGTGCTCGTCTGAAAGTGCTCCTGCGATGAAGAGCGCCGTCAAAAGTGTAAAGATATAAGCCTGTAGACATTGGACCATGAACTCGAAGAAGGTCATTCCAATTCCAAAGGCAAATGCAAAAGGTGCAATGATCTTTAGACCAATAACTCCCTTAAGTAAGTGATCCCCGCCCATAATAAAGACGAGCAATAGCAAGTGGCCCGCAAACATATTTGCGAACAATCGAAGTGATAGCGTTAAAGGACGAACCAAAAAGAAGGTTGCTATTTCGATCGGCGTCAAGAGGATGTAAACAAACTTAGGAACGCCAGGCATGAATGCAATGCCCTTTAGGTACTTGCCAAGTCCCTGCTTCTTAATTCCAACCCAGTGGAAAATTACAAACGAGAAGATGGCCAACACATAAGGGAATGAAACGTGCGACATCGCTGGAAATTGTAAAAGTGGAATAATTCCAAATACGTTGTTGGTCAAAATAAAGGTAAAGAGAGTGAAGAGGAATGGCACAAAGCGCATGAACTCGTGGCCAATGATTTCTTCGCCAATGCTATTTCTAACAAATCCATAGACCGATTCGCCAGCAAATTGCAGCTTGGTTGGGACAACCAGGGCCTTGCGCGATGCAACGATAAAAAAGGAAGAAATAAGAACTACTGAAAGTAAAACTAGAAAAATTGGCTTTGTGGTGTATTCGTTATGGCCAAAAACTGGCGGGAGATTGAAGTCGGCAGTGCTCGGTGGGACGAAACCCTCACCATCAGCGAACGCAAAGCCGCGCACAGATACTCCTATATATAACTAGTCTTAAAGATCCTTGGGAAGACGGCGTAACACTATTAGGAGCAAGGCAAAATCCAAAACCAGGCAGCGCCCCTTTGGGCAGTCCAAAATGTGCTTTCTACTACTTGTAAGGCCCAGCCTTTATTCGCGCCCGAAGCGCAGCCAGACTAGGTATAGCGAGGCTCCTGCGCCCAGTACTAGGCCACCTAGGAGAAAGAAGTGGGTGTGTAGCCACTTATCTACAGCCCAGCCAATTGCTCCCCAAATGATTAGCCCAGATAGTAAATATCCAAATATCGACCAAAGTGCGCCCTCTTCATTACCTGCCATTTGAAAGCCCTTCTCGATCTACTTGCCTTGGGGATTAGAACTAGTGGTGCCATTTTGGGGCAATGGGAGGTTAAAACGCAACTTTAGAAAGGCACGAATTTCCCCACCGAGCCAAGCAGCGGTGATCGTAAGGGCACTTGCCGCAAAAGAGATTCGATTTACTGACTCTGGAGAAGTTGTTTTGGTTACGATCAATAAGAAAGCTCCCATTAAAACCACTTTTGCAAAATAAGAGAACATTGCTAGTGCCATTGTCGCCATTGGGTCTAAATCTTTAGAGATTTTTGCAACTAGCAAGTGAACTGAGAAAAAGAGAATTACCGTTACTGATCCAAGTAATGATCCCCATAGGCCAGGGACGTGAGCCAAAATTGTTGAAAGAATGATCGAGATCGTTGCGACAACGCTAGCCGGCAAAAGTGCACCTTTCCATAATTGCTCTTCAGTATTTTTCATACCCTGACCCAATTTTCCTTAGCCATAACAAATCCAATTCCAAAAATAAGTAGTCCAACAATGCCAGCGACCCAGAGTGGGGTAAAGGCAGCAACGACAGGGGGAATAGCAAAAAGTGCGGTGAAGATGTAAAGAATAAAGGTAGTACGCCTGTGGGTATTTCCCATCTTTAATAGCTGGTGATGCAGGTGCTCACTATCTGCAGCAAAAGGCGAACGCCCTGCTCGCACTCTTCGAATTATTGCCATGGTTAAGTCAATTAGCGGAATGGCCAAAATTGTGAATGGAAGTAATAGCGGCAAGAGAGCTGAACCAGATCCACGATCAGTTATCGCATTGGCATCTATTTGGCCGGTCAAAGTAATTGCAGCAGCAGAAAGTAATAGCCCTAGAAACATTGCGCCGGAATCGCCCATAAAGATTCGAGCAGGGTGGTAATTGTGTGGCAAGAAGCCCAAACACATTCCAATCAATACTGCGGTAATAAGTGATGGAGCCCCCGCACGGCTAAAACCATTTATTACCGCAAGAAGATAGGAGTAGGCGAAAAATGAACCAGCACAAATGGCAACTATGCCGGTAGCCAAGCCATCTAGCCCGTCAACAAAGTTGACGGCATTAATAACAACCATTACAAACAAGATAGTTAAGAGTTGGCCTATATTTGGCGGCAAGGTGTAGATACCATTTATCGGTAACCAAAGTATTTGCACACCATGTAGCAGCAAAATTCCACCGGCTACTGCCTGTCCAGCAAATTTAGTAATTGAATCCAAGTCATAGCGATCATCGATCGCACCCATGAGCATTATGAAAGTTCCAGCTAAGAAAATTCCAGTTGCTTCCCGACCAAATGATTTTCCAACAAGTGGTAGGTGATTTACGATCAGGAAAGTAATCGACATCGCGATCCACATCGAAACTCCACCCCACCTTGGTGTTACTACTTGGTGGACATCGCGCTTGCGAAGGTGGATAAAGGCGCCACCATTCATTGCCAATTTCTTTATGAAAGGCGTAATTAAAAAGCAAAGTGCGGCGCTTAATGCAATGGTAAATAAGTATTCGCGCACTAGCTAATGGCCTTCAATTAGTTTGGATAGACCGGGAACTTGGCGCAAAGAGCCTTAACATCGCTACGGATTGCAGCAGCCTTAGCTTCTTCCCCGCCATCTTTAATTGCGCGGGAAATTAGATCAGCGATTTGGCGCATCTCTGCCTTGCCCATTCCCTGAGTGGTAGTAGCCGGTGAACCAACTCTAATTCCACTGGTAACGGCTGGTGATTCTGGATCATATGGAATTGAATTCTTATTGAGCGTAATTCCAGAATTTCCACAGCGCTCATCAGCAACTTTGCCGTTAACACCAGTTGAACGAATATCGATTAGCGCTAAGTGGGTCTGTGTTCCACCAGAAACTGCGCGCATTCCATGATCTGTTAATCCGGCTGCAAGTTCTTGGGCATTTTCAATAACCTTCTTGGCATAGCTTTGGTAGGCCGGGGTGGCGGCTTCCTTTAGAGCAACTGCCTTAGCGGCAACGTTGCTCATGATTGGACCACCCTGCATTCCTGGAAATACTGCTTTATCAATAGCCGCAGCATGCTCGGCCTTAGAAAGAATCATTCCGCCACGAGGACCACGCAATACTTTGTGAGTAGTGAAAGAAACAACATCAGCATACGGAACCGGTGATGGGATCGCCTTACCAGCAACTAGGCCAATAAAGTGCGCGGCATCAACCCACATGATTGCGCCAACTTCATCACAAATTGAGCGAACTTTCTCAAAGTCAATCAGGCTTGGATAGGCAGTTGCGCCAGAACAAATCATCTTTGGCTTATTTGCAATTGCCAAATCACGCAGTTCGTCATAATCAATTAATTCGTTATCTTGGCGAACTCCATATGAAACAATATTGAACCACTTGCCAGAAAAGTTAACTTTAGATCCATGAGTTAAGTGACCACCATGAGGAAGTGACATGGCTAGAACGGTGTCACCTGGCTTGGTAAATGCTTGATAAACCGCGACATTTGCTGAAGCTCCTGAGTGCGCCTGCAAGTTTGCATGCTCAGCGCCAAAGAGTGACTTCGCTCGTTCATTTCCAATTACTTCAACTTTGTCGACCTCTTCACAACCACCGTAATAACGCTTGCCTGGATAACCCTCGGCATACTTATTTGAAAGCGTCGAACCCATAGCGGCTAATACTGAAGGCGATGTGAAGTTTTCACTTGCGATCAGTTGCAATCCATTGCGCTGGCGCTCAAGTTCACTTAGGAGAACTGAAGCTATTTCTGGATCTTGTGCTTGAAGGGCTCCAAAATCTGGGCCGTAATAAGTTTGGTTAGACATGGCTTAAGCCTATTCTGCGGGAGCGGATAATTCGGGAATTACTTCCGAAAGTTGGGCCAAAGTGATTGCTGCCTCACGTAAGAGCGTTGCCTGACCCTCACGACTAAGAGAAAGGACAGTCGATGCCTGACCTTCTGGCAATTGGCCACCATCGATAGTTAGTGCAACATATGCAAAGAGCGCGGTTGTTTCTTCAATCGTTCTGGCTGGTGGATTTCCCACAGCCGATGCAGAGGTAATACAAAGCGCGCCGCTTTGTTCCATTACCTTCAAAATAAAATCTTGTGCTGGACACCTAACTGCAAACTCTGTTAATTCTCCCCCGTCACCTAAATCCCAACTTAGGGACATACTCTGAGTCAGATTTAGTGTGAGTAGTCCAGGCCAAAATTTATCGGTAATATCTTTTAAGACTCCGGTAACCGGTTGTGAAAGTCCGGCCAACATCGAGGCACTTGGAATTATTACTTGCGCAGCAACCCCAACTGGATTTCCACGCAGCTCGTGCAGGCGCATCACCGCCTCTTTGTTAAAAGCATCGCAAATATAGGCATAACTGTGTTCTAGTGGCGCAACGATTACTTCACCTAAAGCCAAGG
>CAIJOE010000043.1 GCA_903822245.1 uncultured Actinomycetes bacterium | reverse complement strand
GTTCGCCAATCTTTAGGGTGACAGTTGTTTCAGCAACTCCTTCAATTGGTTCACAGATATAAATCTTCCTAATCTTTGGCAGATGGGTAACAGCCGGAGATTTACAAGTTAGCTGTTGATATACCTGTCTGTGACACCACCTAGCTAATTGAGTAGAAGATCTCTTTCCACTCCATATTTCCAAGACAGTTAAAACAAACCTATTCACCCAGCTTTGGACTTCTGGAAGTTCACTTAGCGCCGTTGGTTGCGGTGCAAATTCGGGATCACTTTCTGCTTCCAACCCTCTGCCAAAGAACTCTGGGGTAGGAACCAGATACAACTTGGATGGGATCTTAATTTCTTCTTTAGGTAGTTCTGCCTTATATAACTCAAGCATTGGGTGGTTCCAAAGACCCTGATCAAAAGGTAGTTTTGAACCGGCCGAAGGGTTTCTAATTTCTTTAACTATCAATTTGGCTCCTTGTTAGATTTAGTGCCAATAGTGATTGCTTAAGGTGCTCATTACCTCATACGAAAGTATGAATTATTAGAAATTCGGTTTATACGCTGCGTAACTCTGTGGAAGTGCAATTCTTAATAAAAACAAATCAGAGTATTAATTAGCCATGAAAATACCTCGTGAGATAACCATGCCAAAGCTTTATCGATTAAATCCCCGAATTGCCTTTGCCATCGGTTTACTTGGACTTTCTTTGATGGCAGCCCTGGCGATAACTAGTCAAGCAAATCGCTCAGTCCTAGTTTGGTCGGCTAAGGGAGATCTTGCTGTGGGCGATGTAATTGTTACTTCAGATTTGATTTCTACCAAGGTTTTACTTCCAGAAAATTCATTTAAATATCTTTCAAATAAGGCAAAACTAACTGGCTCTGTTGTGGTGCGAAGAGTTGGTAGTGGAGAGCTAATTCCAGCTGCGGCACTATCTAGGGGAGCGCATGCAACTGACATTAGGAGCGTTCCATTTAAAGTGGCAAAAAGTGATCTTCCAAATGACTTGGCGGCCGGCCAGTTGATAGACCTCTATATTCTGCCTTTGCGTGAAGTTACTAGCGGAAAAATTTTGGAAACTCAGATGCTGGCACATGGCGTAAGCGTTGAGAGTATTGATATTAAAGCCAGAGATATTGGGGGAGATATTGGCGTAGTCCTGAAATTGCCAGACTCCGCTGTGCTAAATATTTTGGGCTCATTAACTGGCGCCAGGATTGTCTTGGTGCGAAGTGCAATCTGAGATCCCACAGTTACAAGTCATTACTGCGATTTCTGACGCTGATTCGGAAGATTTTGTTGCACAATTACTTTTCTCACAAGGGTGGAGCATAATTTTTCGTGCCTTTGAATTTGAAGCCTTAGAAAATTTCATGGCATCTCGAGGACAAGGACTTCGAACGGTAATAATCTATAAAAGTGACTTACCCGGCTATCAAAGTGAAACTTTTCGAAATCTATCAACCGCCACCACAACAATTATTTGTGTTGATGGAGTTCCTGGGAACTCTCATGAGCTAATGACTCATATTCGTAGCCAGCTTAGGCTTCCACTAATTATCGCAAACCAAGGAGCGAGTTCTTCGATTACAGATCCCGGAAAAATTCAAAGCCAAATCCTGATTCAACAAGTAACTATAACTGGGACCACCGGAGCGCCTGGGAGAAGTAATATTTCAATCAACCTGGCAAATTATTTAGCATCTGTTGCGAAAGTTCGATTAATTGATGCTGATTTGCGAGCACCATCTGTTGAGTATCTAGTTGGTCGCAGCCAAGGAACTAACCAATCATTAGAACTAATCTTCCTAGATCAGGAAGTAAAACCGGTGTTATTGCCAGCCCAAGACAGCTCCAAGATATTGATCACCGATTTGGGCGCCTTACCCCCACTAGAGGAAGTGGTTAACGACCGAAGGTGGCAAGCAGGGTTAATCAATCAAATCCTTGATCAGACTACGACTTTAATTTATGTTTGTAAGTCTTCTGGTTTGAGTCTGATTCGGTTGGAAAGTTTTATGGCCCAGTTCCCAATCTTGTTACGAAAGATTCCAATCATTTACCTACTTAATCAATCTGGCAGCACCCGCGAGGATCGTGCACTTGAACGAAGGTTTAAATCTATGGTCCAAGCCGAAGCTCATTTCGTGCTCCCCAAAGATCCCCGGTCAACGACCAGCTTTAGCGCTCCGACTAAACGAGGATCTACCTTCACTAAAGAGATTGGTAAGATCGCGTCGGTGATTCAATCGGGTCACTAGCCTTTATATAGAAACAAGTCCGGAGCATCGTTGCCTACTCTCGAAGAGCGAATCGCAGATCAAAGTGCGCTTACTGCTGCCGATCGTGCGCGATTAGTTGAACTCTTAGCCGAGTGGCAACTACTTTCGGACTTATCCTTTGCAGATTTAATTCTCTGGATCCCTAAGCGTGCTGACTATCAAAGTTGGCCAGATGGCCATATCGCTCTTGCCCATATTCGCCCAACAACTGCGGCGACAGTTTTTGCCAATGATGTCATTGGTGATGAGTTAGCTTGGGGAGCAAATCCCAGAATCGATCAAGCTCTTTCGACTGGTGATATTGATCGAGATACCGATCCTGAATTAGTTGGTGATATTTGGATAAAGGAAGAATTAGTTCCAGTCTCCTTCGATGGTCGAGTAATTGCAGTTATATCTCGCCACCGAAACGCGGAATTGATGCGTTCACCATCAAGACTTGAATTGAATTATCGCGAAATTGCTCACAAGATCTATCTCATGGTTGCTGAAGGCAACTTTCCAATTCAAAATAGCATCTACCGAGCCGAATCTGCTCCCCGAGTCGGTGATGGTTTAATTCGCTTGGATAAAACTGGACAAGTTATATATGCCAGCCCAAATGCAAGATCTGCAATTAACCGAGCAGGATGGCCAGGGGAAGTCGAGAACCATAATCTTGGCGACATTATTGAGAGTGTAAAACCAAAGATTAGTACGCCCACTGATGAGAGCTGGCGAGTAGTTGTGAGCGGTAAAACCACAAGACGTGAAGAGTTCGAGAATGAAAGTGGAATATTCGATTTACTGGTGATGCCACTCATCGATGGCAGCGACCATATCGGGGCAATAGTTTTAGTTCACAACGTGACTGAATTACGTCGTAGAGATAGAGCATTGATTACGAAAGATGCCACAATTCGTGAAATTCACCACCGTGTTAAAAATAATTTGCAAACAGTATCAGCCCTTCTTCGTCTGCAATCTAGGCGAGTTGATGACCCGATTGCTAAAGCTGCCTTGGGGGAAGCAGTGCGAAGAGTCGCGTCTATCGCGATCGTTCACGAGACTCTTTCTACTAGTTCGGCAGAAACTGTTGCCTTTGATGAGGTTTATGACCGGATTGTTCATAATGCAATTGAATTAAGTAATCGTCCAATAAAGGTAAGCAAGGCTGGAACTTTTGGAATTTATGATTCGCAAACGGCAACACCGTTGGCTCTAGTCATTACAGAACTTATTCATAATGCTTTAGAGCACGGACTTGAGAGTACTGGCGATGAACTTCGGGTTGAAGTAGATCGTGCTGCAAACGCATGCTCGGTGCGAATTATTGATAACGGAGTTGGACTTCCAAGAGATTTTGATTGGGATGCCTCTTCAAATCTTGGACTTCAAATAGTCAAAACTCTGACCGAAAACGAGCTAAAGGGAAGTATCAATCTGGTTCGAAAAGGTGATGAAACGGTTGCCACACTAACTTTTAAAGCTTAAAACTGGTTTTGATTCTCCATCATTCGAGCGCGATTACGAGCAGCACGACGCTTTAGTGCACGTCTTTCATCTTCTGAAAGTCCGCCCCATACTCCAGCATCTTGACCGCTCTCTAGTGCCCAAGCAAGGCATGCCTCTTTAACGGTGCAACGCTCACAAACTTTCTTAGCCTCTTCAATTTGTGCCAGGGCAGGGCCAGTGTTGCCGACAGGAAAGAAGAGTTCTGGATCTTCTTCTCGGCAAGCAGATTGGTGGCGCCAGTCCATGGGGCTTGTGCTCCTTCTAAGCGTGAAAACTATTTTGGTTAAAACGATTAACTAAAGATTCGCGAACCGCAATTATCTCTTCCCACGAGTTATATAACAAGAGCATTCACCACTTGATTCCCAAAATTTAAGGTGATTGTCATTACGTGCCCTCGGCAGGAATCGAACCTGCGCACCCGCCTCCGGAGGGCGGTGCTCTATCCCCTGAGCTACGAGGGCGGGATAAAACTATGTATAACAAGCAGAACTCTACCGTTCCTGAGAAGATAGGCATGTGACTAATTCGAGCCAAGGTAAAAATACTGAAATTGCCTACTTTGCGACCGGATGTTTTTGGGGCGCAGAGCGAAGATTTTGGAAGCTTGCTGGCGTTCTTGAAACCTCCGTTGGGTATTTTGGCGGTAAAAGTGAAAACCCAACTTACGAGCAAGTTTGTACTGGATCTACTGGCCACGCAGAAACTGTTGAAGTCAAATATGACCCAAGCGTGGTTTCCTACCAACGCTTGCTAGAAGAATTTTGGACAATGCACGATCCAACTTCACTAAATCAACAAGGCGGGGATATAGGAACTCAATATCGAAGTGCAATTTTCACAACAAGTGATGATCAGTTCCGAGTTGCTAATGAAAGTAAGGCCAAATATCAAAGCGCGCTAGATCGTGCTGGACTAGATAAAATTGTCTCAGAAATACAGAGGGCTGATATTCAAATCTATTGGCCTGCGGAGCAATATCATCAAAGATATTTGGAGAAGAATCCAAATGGCTATGACTGCCACTCAAGTACTGGGGTGGCATTTCCTAGTTCTTAAACTCCAAAGCGCGCCAGCAATACCAAGCAACAACGCTCTGATAACCAGCAAATTTATCGCCCAATTCATCGAGTTCTTTCGGATCAATTTCCTCCTTAAGCTGATGGAGGTATTCCCAGCCACGGCGAACCCCTAAATCTCCAACTGGCCAAATATCTAAACGCCCTAAGTGGGACATCAAAAACATTTCTACCGTCCACTTTCCAATTCCCCAGATCTTGGTTAATTGCTCACTAATTTCATCATTACTTAGCTTGCTAAATCGATGGAATGCGATTTCTCGATTTAGCACCGCATTAGTCAATTCAGAAATGGCCCGTGCTTTTGCACCAGATACACCAGCTTCTCGAAGTTCTAATGCGCTAAGTTTGGCCATATTTTCTGGGGATAGCTTCCCACTGCTTAACTCAACTACTCGTTTGGAAATTGTTGCAGCAGCCTTGGTTGCCAGTTGTTGTGAAAGGATTGAATTGACCAAAATTTGATAATGAGTTCTTTGACTTTTCTTTTGGGCAATTGAGCAAAGGGGTGAGAGTTTAATTACTTCAGCGAATGAAGGATCCACTTTTACTATCTTGCGGACCAACTTCTTCATCTCAGATTGAGATATCAGGGTCATAGAAGGAAAACTACTGTATTTTAAGGCGCATGAGTACAACGGTCTGGGTCCTGACAATTCTTGGTGCAGCCCTAATTTTAAGTTTTGATTTTGCATTGGCCTATTTCAACCGCAATCGTGAAACATCCCTAAGGGCAGCAGTTAGTTGGACCCTTTTTTATGTCAGCCTTGCCGTCGTATTTGGAATATCACTTAGTCACTGGGCAACTGCGCAGGCCAGGAGTGAATTTTTTGCCGGATGGGTTACCGAGTACTCGCTCTCCTTTGATAACTTATTTGTATTTATTTTGATTTTAGCCAGACTAAAAGTTGCCAAGGAAAAGGAAGAGTTAGTCCTATTAATAGGAATAGTTTCATCTTTATTTTTGCGTGGAATTTTTATCGCTGCCGGTTCAGCAGTTGTTAACCGCTGGTCTTGGATTTTCTTCTTTTTTGGTGCATTTCTTATTTATACCGCTATCTCACTTATCAGAGAAAGCGAAGAGGAAGAGTGGCATGAAGGCCGACTTATATCTTTCATAAGAACTAAAGGTGCTTCGACTTTTGTTGTGGCCCTAGTCGCGATAGCTACAACGAATGTGCTCTTTGCTTTTGATTCAATTCCGGCAATCTTTGGTTTGACCAAGAATCCCTACATAATAGTTACTGCAAATATATTTGCATTGATGGGCCTTCGTCAGCTTTATTTCCTAATTGGTGGCTTGATGGCTAAGTTGATCTATCTGACCGAAGGATTGTCTTTAATCCTAGGTTTTATTGGATTGAAATTAGTTTTTGAGGCTGCGGAGTCTCAAGGCTGGCACTCAATTATTGGAATTCATATCCCAAAGATCTCGCTTCAGGCCAGTTTGGCATTTATATTGGGGGTATTGGCAACTACAACAGTGGTGAGTCTGTTCAAGTCTAGGAAAGCAGCGAAATAAATGGATATCGAAGGTCTAACACTTTCCGAACTTCGTAAGCGCAAGAGTTTCAAATGGCGTGGGTATCCAGAGGATGTTTTACCACTTCCGGTCGCCGAAATGGACTTTGAAATTGACCCGGAAATTAGAGCACTTCTGATCCAAATGCTTGAGATTTCAGATACAGGTTACCTTGGACCAGTTCCAGAATTGAATGCAAATTTTACTAAGTTCGCATTGCAGCGTTGGGGATGGACTGTTGATCCAGAACAAGTTTTCACCGCCACAGATGTCGGCGTTGGAATGGTTGAGTTTGGCCGAACTGTTTTAAATCCCGGCGATAAAGTTGTTTACAACACCCCGGTTTATCAAAATATTTTGAATTGGATCAATGAACTTAAATGTCAACCAGTAGACGCACCTCTTCACAAGGATGGTCTTCACTACACCTTGGATCTAGATGTTGTTGAAGATGCCTATAAGAAGGGCGTGAAGGCTCATTTTTTATGTAATCCACAAAATCCTGTAGGAACAGTATTTAGCAAGGAAGAACTTTCAAAGCTTGCTCAATTGGCGAAGAAGTATGGCGTTATGATATTTAGTGATGAGATCCATGCGCCGCTGGTTTATGAGGCAACTACCTTCACTCCGTTCTTGGCAGTTAGCGACACAGCCCGCGAAGTAGGGGTATGTGTGACGGCTGCTAGTAAAAGTTGGAACTTAGCAGGGTTAAAGTGCGCAATGATTGTTACGCAACATGAGGATCAAAAAGCGCGGGCTCTTTCAATGCCAGAGGCGGTTCATTATCGTGCATCGCTATTTGGGGCTTTAGCAGCAGCGCAGGCATTTCTTTCAATAGATTGGCTAGATTCTGCCTTGAAAACTTTAGATCGAAATCGTAAATTCTTAGCAGAGGAATTGGCCAAGAAACTTCCTACAGTTGGTTACCGCATCCCTGATTGTTCATATCTAGCGTGGCTTGATCTTGAGTCTCTTAATTTAGGAGAAAACCCATCAGAAGTTTTATTGGAAAAAGGTCGCGTAGCACTCAATTCAGGAATTCAATTTGGCCCTAATTCTGGTCAATTTGTTCGCTTCAATTTTGGAACTAGCCGAGAAATAATTTCGGAAGGAATTGACCGTATTGTCAATGCAACAAAATAGCCACCAGGTAATAATTGTTGGTGGTGGGCATAATGGCTTAGTTGCGGCATGTTACTTAGCAAAAGCTGGCGTTAAGACTTTGATCTTAGAAGCAGGTTCAAAGGTGGGCGGGGCAACTGTAAGTCAGAAAGTATTTAAAGATTACGATGCCAGACTCTCTCGGTATTCATATCTAGTCTCACTTCTTCCAGACCAAATAGTGAGAGAACTTGGGCTTAAATTCGAAACTATCAAAAGGGATGTCGCCTCTTTTACTCCGTCAAAATTAGCCGATAAGGAAATAGGGTTGTTGATTACAACTGGATTAGTTGGACAAACGCAGGCTGACTTTGAAGAACTAACTGGATCAAATGATGAATTTATGGCCTGGCAAGAATTTTATAAAGATGTTCAAAAGTTAGCCGAGGTTATCGCACCAACTATGCTTGAAAAGCTCCCAACTCGATCTGAACTTCGCGAGAAGGTAAATCACAAGATTTGGGACGAAATTATGGAACAGCCAATCGGCCGATCAATTGAAGCAAGATTCAAGAATGATTTGGTCCGTGGAATAGTTCTAACTGATGGGTTAATTGGAACTCATACAGATGCCCACGATATGCCGGCAAATATTTGTTTCCTCTATCACTTGATTGGAAATGGCGAGGGTGATTGGAAGGTTCCCAAGGGTGGAATGGGTGCACTTGTGAAAGAACTTACCGATTTGGCAATCTCCCTAGGAGTTGAGATTAAAACTGAATCTAGAGTCCTAAATATTGTTGAAAGTAACAATTCATACTCTGTTACAACCAACAGCTCTGGTACTTACAATTCTGAATTTGTCCTAGCTAATTGTGCACCTCAAGTACTTGCAAAGATTTTGGGTCACTCCGAGCCAAAGAGTTTGGAGGGAAGCCAGGTAAAGATCAATATGCTTCTAAAGAAATTGCCAAGACTAAAGTCTGGTCAAGATCCTCGGGATGCATTTGCCGGGACTTTTCACTTTGATGAGAATTACTCACAGCTTCAGTTAGCTTTTAAGCAAAGCGCTGATGGCAAAATTCCTGATCAAATTCCAGCAGAGATGTATTGCCATACCCTTTCTGATACCTCAATTCTTTCTGAGGAACTTGTAGTAAAAGGGTTCCAAACCCTCACTTTATTTGGATTACATACCCCCGCTGCGCTCTTTGATAAGGACAACGAAGGAACTAAACAAGAGATTAAACGACGCCTACTTGCCCAACTAAATCAATACTTGTTGGATCCAATTGAAGAATGTTTAGCTGTGGCCGAAGATGGGTCGCTCTGTATAGAAGTAAAAAGCCCGTTGGATTTGCAGAGAGATGTGGATTTGCCACGAGGTAATATCTTCCATAAGGATTTATCAATGCCCTTTAGAGAAGATGGCACGAAACCAAGTTGGGGAGTGGAAACTGAATATGAAAAAATCTTTATTTGTGGAGCGGGTGCAATCCGCGGTGGCGGAGTTAGTGGAATACCTGGGCATAATGCAGCCATGGCAGTTCTCGAGCGTCTATGAGCACTGATCGCGAATATATAAAGAAGCTTTCACCAGAGTCACAGGTTGTAGCATCTGGACGTCCTGGAAGAACTAAAGATGCTTCATTGAACCCAAACATCGAATTAAGTGCCACCTTTCATGCCGGCGGTGATATCGGTTATGGACGGTTTGGTAACGCATCTTGGAAGGCACTTGAGGAAGCAATTGAGCTAATAGAAGGCGGAAAGACAATTCTATTTTCCTCCGGATTAGCTGCCATTAGCGCAATTTTTAAGACCGTGCCAAATGGATCTGTAATTGTGACCTCAAAGAATGGTTACACCGGAACTATGAATTTACTTCGTCAAATTAGCGAAATAAATGGGATGCAAGTTCGATATGTCGATGTCTCTAATACCCAAGAAGTCCTAACTGCACTTGAAGGCGCAAATTTTGCTTGGATTGAATCACCAACTAATCCTGCGTTAGAAGTTGCCGACCTTCCAAAGATCATCAAGCAAGCTAAATCTCTTGGATTAATTGTTGGAGTAGACAACACTTTTGCAACTGGACTGCTTCAGCAGCCTCTTAAAATGGGCGCAGATTTCTCAATGAATTCAGTTACAAAATATTTATCAGGCCATAGTGATGTTGTGATGGGAAGCGTTTCTTCGCGAAATGAGAATTTACTTACCAAAGTCTTAGATGTTCGCAAGTTTCACGGTGCAATTCCTGGACCTTTTGAGGCTTGGTTGGCTCTTCGAGGAGTTAGAACACTTTCCTTGCGATTAGCCAAGGCACAGGAAAACGCTATGGAGTTAGCAAAGCGTTTGAGTAGCCATCCACAAGTTGATCGCGTTCGATACCCAGGACTTGAAACAGATCCACATCATCTAATGGCAAAGAGTTTTATGAAGGGTTTTGGTGCGATTCTTTGCATCGAGGTCAAGGGCGGAGCCAATGCTGCCGATAGAGCATGTGAATCCTCGAAGTTGATCACCTATGCCACATCCCTTGGTGGTGTGGAATCTCTATGGGAGCGCCGCCAACGATGGGGAAGTGAGGCACCTTCGATCCCGGATAACTTGGTTCGTATTTCAGTTGGGATCGAAAATATCGAGGATCTCTGGCTGGATATTGATCAGTCCCTGCGCGCCATTTAATATCATCAGGAAAATCCCTAGATTGGATAGTAGATTTATCCCATGATGAAGTTAATTCGCCGCCTGGCTGCAGTCCTTGCATTCATCGCATTAATTTTTGGTGGACTCAAGTCTTTGATCAACTGGATCTCTCGTACCGGTGATGATGACCACGAGGTTTTTGCTGATGATGACTACGAACAGGTTTGATGAGTAATTATCAACCTGGAACTTGCAATATTGGCGCTCAGGAAATTCGCCGCCGCCAGGCCGTAGCTGTTTTTGGTGCATTAGTAACTCTTTTAGTTTTAGCCGTTTATATAAAGAATGGCACGCCCTCTGGCCAACGTATTTGGATTTTCTTTCCAGCAATGGCCTTCACGACTGGGTTAGTTCAGGCAAGAAGTAAGTTCTGTTTGGCCTATGGGTTTAAAGGCGCATTTAATTTAGGCAAGCTCGGTGAGCTTTCCAAAGTACTAACTCCAGAAGATCGTAAGGCAGATAAAGCCAAGGCAATTAAGATTCTGATGAAAGCTGCAGATTACGCAGCGATCATTGCCGCGATAGTTTATTTGCTCCCAATTTCTTAAATATAAAGTAACAAGCAGTACCGATAGCGATTCCCCAAATTAAATCTACAAATAGAACTATCGCTGCAGTAAATAACAAGATTGAGGCATCTAATTTGGTAGTTCTAAGATATTCCTTAAGATTTGCTGGACTTGCAATTCGGTAAGAAGTTCCAAGAAGTACCCCCGCCAAAGCTGCGGTTGGAATCTTTGAGATTACTGAGCTCAAAGCCAAAACCATAACAAGCAGGAAAATAGCATGAACAATTGCCGCTAGCCGAGACTTTGCACCGGATCGAATATTCACACTTGTGCGCGCAATGGCCCCTGTTGCTGGCATTCCTCCGGCTAATGAGGAAACTATTGAGGCCAACCCTTGACCTACTAATTCTCGATTTGCTTGATACCTAAATTCTGGTTCGTGAATATGTGCCATTTGATCAGCGACTCTAGCTGAGAGCAGGGATTCAATTGCAGCAAGTAAGGCAATTTCAATAGCGGCGATTAGAAGATCGCTAAGACCAATTCCATTAAAAGTAATTGAATGCAAGGAAAAGATCCCATTGGGAAGTTGACCAACTCTTGGAGTTTGAATTGAACATGTCATAACAATCAAGGTACTAACCACAATTGCTAAAAAGCTTGCAGGAATATGGAACCTGAGTTTCAATCTATGGGCCAATTTTGGATAGCTAAATTTAACGAAAAGCGTCAGTGTCACAACTCCCAGCGCGCTCCAGGAGATGCCATCTTTAAGAGAGCCCGAAACCGTTTTAATTGCAGTCCCAACTGTGCCACGGCCCTTAATCGAATCTGTGGCTAATGCGGTGGGGAGCTGTTGCAACGCAATTACAAGTGCAATACCAAGTGTGAAACCCTCCATCACTGGCCATGGAACTCGATTAATCACCGCTCCGGCATGTGTAATGCCCATAAAAATAACAATAGCGCCAGCAATTATTCCAAGGGGTGCTAGAGATTTAATCCCATATTTTGAAACTATCGGCACAAGAACTACGGTCATGGCTCCAGTTGGACCACTAACTTGATAATTAGATCCACCAAATATTGCGGCAACTAGTCCAGCAAATACTGCGGTTATAAGACCAGCTTTTGCACCAGCCCCAGTTGTAATTCCAAAGGCGAGAGCCAGTGGCAAGGCAACAATTCCAACAGTTATTCCAGCAATTAGATCAATGCGCCAATTCTTGGAAATTCCTGAGTAGTCACTACGTCTAGGAAGTAACGAAACTATGCGGCTCATTTCAGGTAACGATACCCGAGATTTAGTAGATTGTGACTGTGACTTCCAAGATATCTAATCCAAAGGCGCTACACATTGTTCTAAATGGCGTAACGGAAGATTCGAGAGTTTTAAAGTGCGCTTGGTCTCTTGGAAATGCTGGATGGGATGTAGTTGTTGTAGGTGCTACTCCATTTAATCATAATGATTCACTGACTATTGGTTATGCCAAAATATTACGACTCCCTTTAAAAGTTGTAGTTTCTCAAGACTTAATTGCAAAAGTTTTACGTAGGCTTCGTTACTACAAACGTAGATTAGAAGCCATAACATTCGGCCGTCGTGAGCCAGGAATTCCAAACTACAAGCGCGCCCTAAATGCCACCAGAAATGTGGCGATTGAAATAAAACCAGATGTAATACATGCCCACGATTACACAGCTCTTCCGATAGCGGCCGCTTTAGTTGAGGAACTGAAAAAATATGGTCATCATTGCAATTTAATTTATGATGCACATGAATTTGTGCCAGGAGTATCACATTTAACTAAACCACTTTCTAATCTTTATATTTCTCAAGAACGTAGGTCAGTTAAGAATGCAAAAGCCGTACTCTCGGTAAGTGAAGGAATGTCAGATTTATTAATTCCACACCTTGGGATTGTTAAGCGCCCAGATATTGTGGCAAACGATCCGCTGGTCGAAGGACAAACACCAGCAACTCGCAATCTTCGAGCAGATATCGGTATTGGCCCAGAAGTTCCACTTATGGTCTACTCCGGTGCAGTAGCACCTCAACGCGGAGTACACACGGCCGTGCAAGCCCTGGCTGAACTGCCCGGTGTTCACCTTGTTGTAATCGCAAATCCAAAGAATCAAACAATTATTGATTTACAGAATAAGTATTCAAACGTGAGCGATCGTTTTCATGTTCAGCCTTATGTGCCAAATGAACAACTGGTCTCTTATTTATCGACGGCCACACTTGGCTTGATTCCACTATTGCATAAGCAAAATCATGAAATTTCTTTGATTACTAAATTTGGTGAATATATGCAGGCTAGGTTGCCAATGATTGTCAGCGATGTCCGCACTATGGCTGCAGAAGTTGGTCGCCTTGGAAATGGTGAGGTCTTTATTGCCGAGGATGTGGCAGATTTTGTCCGTGCGACAAAGTTGGTGCTAAGCAACCCAGATAAATACAGGAGTGTTTATACTGAGGAAATATTGCAAGAACGATCTTGGGAACGTCAGGCTCAAAATCTTCTGCGAATTTACAATGAGATTACTAATGCCACTCCAATTGCTAGGGCTCACAAACCTTTTAAACTTAGCGAGCCGGAGCACCAATAACTCTAAAAGCCACACCTTTGAAGTTCTCCGGAGCAAGGCTACGGCGGCCATCAACTAAAGCTTTTATTCCTGGGAAATCTGAGCTCGTGAGTTTCTTGTATTCGCTGTGATCAGCTTGGAGTATTACTCCTTCGACCTGTGTTCCAATTTTGTAAGGCGTGAAACCTAGGGCGGTAATTTCTGCATATGTATACATTGGATCATTAACTAGAACTATCGCACCTGATTTTTTAAGTCCTTCTACCGTAGGAAAGACGCCAGAGAACGCCGACTCTTTAACTCCACCACGATATGAAATACCAAGAACTGCAACTGTCTTACCGGTCAATGATCCAAGTTCGCTTACAAGAATTGAAACTGCGTGTTCTGGCATTCCAGCATTTGCCTCGCGCGCCGCGCGAACAACAGTTGCTTGTGGGTCGTTCCACAAATAGAAGCGGGGATAGATCGGAATACAGTGACCACCAACTGCAATGCCGGGTTGGTGTATATGGCTATAAGGCTGTGAATTTGAAGCAGCAATAACCTTTGCGATATCAATATTTGCACCCTCAGCAAACTTTGCGAATTGATTTGCCAATGCAATATTCACATCTCGGTAAGTAGTTTCGGCCAACTTGGCCATTTCGCTAGCTTCACAAGTTAATAAGTCCCAAACCCCATTTTTTTGCGTTAAATCTAGCCGATCATCAAAATCTAGAACTGCGTTATAGAAATCAACGCCAGCCTTGGTCGAACTCTCGTTGATTCCACCAACTAGCTTTGGATACTTGCGAAGGTCAGCAAATACTCGACCTGTTAGGACTCGCTCAGGTGAGAAGATCAAATGGAAATCAAGTCCGGCTTTTAGGCCAGATATTTTCTCAAGAGCTGGAGCAAAGCGGGTTCGAGTTGTTCCAACAGGAAGAGTTGTTTCATATGAGACAAGGGTTCCTGGCTTTAGGCCAACGGGAGGCGCCGAGCCATTCCGGCGACGGGTAATGAACTCCGTAACATTGCGCCGCGGTTGCCTCAGTACACACAGTGACGGCTAGGTGTGCCACCCGTGAGGACGGGAGCCTCCAGTCAGGCGCCGTGGGTAAGAAACCGCGGCGGTTTGCGCGAGAGGCTCCGGCGGTGTGGG
>CAIJOE010000042.1 GCA_903822245.1 uncultured Actinomycetes bacterium | reverse complement strand
GGGCCATCCCATGTGCCCTTCATTGTGAATGCAGCTTTAGCGCCAGCCTTCTTGAGAACTGCAAGTGCTCCGTCAAGGAACATCTTTGCGTTTCCGTCAGTTGGGTCACCTGAACCGTAAACAATGCTTGCTGTCTTTGGATCCTTACCAGCAGCCTTCAAACCATCAAGAACTGTCTGACCTTCGAATTGTCCAACAACAGTGTTGTCGAATGATACGTAGTAGTTAGCTCCAGCGATTGGGCGGTCGTAAGCGATTACAGGAATTCCCTGTGCCTTTGCCTTAGTTGTAACACCAACAGCAGCGCCCTGGTGGTCAACAAGAATCATGACACCGCAACCCTGAGCAAGCTGTTGATCAGCGATTGTTGCGTACTTAGCTGTGTCCTTCTGTGCATTCTGAATGTCTGTCTTAAATCCAGCAGCTGTAAGAATCTTATTTAGAGCTGGACGGTCACCAGATTCCCAGCGAGTTCCGCTGTCTGCATCTGGAAGAATTACGCAAGCGCGAGTGCTCTTAGCAGCCGCCTGTGAAGCAGAAGTACCTGTGATTGAAATCGCCGCGAGAGCAGCGATTGCAACGATGGCAACCTTTGCAGTTTTCTTCATAGTTATTTCCCTTTCGAAGGATCTTTGGCGCGCAGCCGACGGGTATCAACTTTGAACGCGTTAAAGAAGTGGTCTGAGACTAACCAAACACCATGGGTCCGTACAGGGCGGAAGTGCGATTTTTGAGCGGACTTCTATAACAATTTGATAACCGTCTCCATTCTTGTAACGGTTGTATAACGATTGGCTGTGATATTGCATGACTAGTTAGGATTACATGCATGCCGGGCGAACACGTGATTTCTAATGAACAGGTGTTAAAAAATCTCCCGAAAGATTTTGTTATTGGAACAGCGACTGCAGCATTTCAAATCGAAGGTGGCGCGACAGAGGGTGAACGTGGCATAAGTATTTGGGATACCTATTCACAAACTCCAGGGCGAATTCAATTCGGCGACAAACCTGAAAATGGCTGTGACCATTATTTTTTATGGCGCGACGATTTAGATTTGATGAAGTCACTCAACTTGCATGCGTATCGCTTGAATTTTTCTTGGGTTCGACTCCAACCTAACGGTTCAGGTGAATTAAATCCCCACGGTATAAAGTTTTATCGAGAGCTGATTCAAGGGTGTATCGATCGCGGTATTACCCCGTATGTCACTTTGTACCATTGGGACCTCCCGCAGGCTCTGCAAGATAAAGGTGGATGGGCCGACCGCGACACAGCATTCAAATTTGGCGCCTACGCCAGACTTGTAGTTGATGCCTTTAAAGATTTAGTTCATAACTGGATCACAATTAATGAAGCTTGGTGCGTCTCGTTCCTTGGTTACGAATGGGGAGTACAAGCCCCGGGAGTTCAAGATATTCACCAAGCAACACGTGCAATCCACCATGTACTTCTTGCTCATGGTTTAGCGATGCAGGGGATACGAGAAGTAGCTCCCAATGTAGTCGCAGGAATTACAAATTTGTTGGTCAATGTGTGTCCAAAATCGCAGAGCGAAGCAGATCTTCATGCAGCCTATGTTGTAGATATCCGAATGAATCGAATCGTCCTTGATCCTCTCTATAGAGGAAGCTACGGGGGAGATGTCCTCTCGGTCTTCTCCCGCTATGGGATGAATGAAGTGCCAGCTGAGGACCAACTTGTGCAACCCGGAGATCTTGAAATCATTGCAACACCAACAGATTTTGTTGGTGTCAATCACTACACGAATGTTCTCGCTTATGCCGATGAAAAATCTGAATGGGAGGGCGTTGAGATGGAACACGTCGAACCTACCAGAGGAAATTTTGGGTGGTCCGATACTCCTTGGGCGCTACGCGACATACTTATTAGAGTTAATCGCGAGTATTCAAAGCTTCCCATCATCATTACTGAAAGTGGAACATCTCATGTGGATGTCATGAATGAAGATGGTTTGGTTGATGATCCATTTCGGATTAATTATTTAGCAGGCTATATTCACGGAATTGGCGAGGCAATTGAAG
>CAIJOE010000041.1 GCA_903822245.1 uncultured Actinomycetes bacterium | reverse complement strand
CGAAGGGCACTTGATGTCTCAAATGAAAGAGCCTGAACGGCTCCAAGTGTTGGACCAATACAGGGTGTCCAACCGATTCCAAATAGGAATCCAAGGACTGGAGCACCGACAAGGCCAGTTCTAGTCTTCCAGGTTGGTTTAAAAGAGCGATAGAACTTTTGGTTAAAGAGAAAGACCACACCCATAAAAATTGTAAGAAGTCCCAAAATTATAGAAATGATATTTGAGTGACTATTTATCTTTGCACCGAGTGAGCCAAATAGGACGCCATAGGAAATAAATAAAGTTGAAAATCCAATTACAAAAAGAAGTGAACCGAGTGCGACCCTGCCACGACTTCTAACTTCGCTCATTCCCGCGGCATATGAAAGATAGCCAGGAACCAGTGGCAATACACATGGTGAGAAGAATGAAATTACTCCTGCGATAGCTGCCACAAACATCGCAACAATTAGGTTTCCAGTAAATATCTGGTCTACAAAGAAACTATGCATTGATGCTCAATCCAGAGACCTTGCTTAATACATCAGAGAGCATTGCAACTGTGGCTTGACCGCTAATTCGAGCAGCCACCCTGCCTTTAGAATCAATAACCAAAGTTGTAGGAATCGCATTCGCGGGAAGTGTCCCACGGAATTTGGCAATCAATGAGTCATCTACAAAAGATGGATAAGTGATCTTAAAACGCTCAACAAAGCGCTGGGCCGAGGTTAGATTATCTCTAGTCAATATCCCGGCGAATTGGATATTTGGATTCTTGGCTGCAAAATCTTGAAGAGTTGGAGCTTCAGCTCGGCAAGGTGAACACCACGAAGCCCAAACATTTAATACCGTGACTTTCCCCTGGTCTAAATTGAGAGTGCCACCGGAAAGAATTTCACCGGAAATAACCGGAGCAACCTTTCGATTACTTTCTTTTATTATTACTGCTGAACCATTGCCAGATACAAAAGAATTTTCGTTTGCTGATGACAGGCCGCCACCAGAACATCCAGTTAATAAAAGAACAAATGAGAGCGCTATAACCTTCTTCATTTAGGCGGTAGTAAATGCTTTGCTGGCTCGTGATATGAAACTCCGCTAATCATTCCGCCTTCATCTAAATGAAGGCTAGTAACCGAAGCCAAGGTGCATATTCGTTTACGTGGATCGTGCAACATTGATCGACCTTCAACAGCTGATCTTAAAATCCAAATCGGAAGTTGGTGGGAAACAATTAGTGCATCTTTACCATTTGCGGCATCACGAGCAGCAAATACGCCAGCAAGCATGCGCTCGATTTGTTCAGTGTAAGGCTCACCCCAAGATGGCTTCCAAGGATTCCGAAGATGGCGCCAAGCCGATGGATGACGAAGAACTCCACTGCCTAATTCAAATTTCTTGCCCTCAAAAATATTTGCAGCTTCAATTAAATTAGGATCTGTTTGAATTTGAAGATTATGCGCAGCTGCAACTGGTGCGGCAGTTTCTTGAGCACGCTGTAATGGTGAGGCGTGAATTGCGCCTAAATCTAAATCCTTTGACCATTCTGCAACTACACGAGCCATCTCTTGCCCGCGCTGCGACAATCGCCATCCTGGCTGACGGCCGTAGAGGATCTTTTCGGGATTCTCTACTTCCCCATGTCGCATTACGTGGATTGTTTGAGCCATACGTGAATCATACCTATCTAAGCCAACTCATCTCTAAGCCCGATAAGGTTGGCCCATGACTGAGAAAGCCAAGAACGCCGCTTTCTTTGATGTCGATAACACAATCATCCGTGGGTCAACGCTCTTTTTCTTGGGCCGTGGCATGTATCAGCGGGGATTCTTCTCAAAGCGGGATATCTCAACCTTTGTCCTCGCAAACTTAAGATATAAATTGACAGGGACCGAGAATCCTGAAGAAATCTCAAAGTATCAAAGCGCTGCCTGTGAATTTATTGCTGGTCACAACGTTAAAGAAATTTTAGCAATGGGTGCTGAGGTTTATGATCAATATGTTTCACCTGCGATTTGGCAAGGTACTATTGAAATTGCCAACCAACATTTAAATAATGGTGAAGAAGTTTGGTTAGTTACGGCAACCCCCCTTGATATGGCAAATTTAATCGCAGAGCGACTTGGTTTTACAGGCGCATTAGGAACTAGAGCGGAAAGTAAAGATGGTGTCTACACCGGAAAGATGATCGGTAATTTATTGCACGGAAAAGAAAAATCGATTGCAATTTGTGAGTTGGCTCGTGAGCGCGGAATTGACCTTTCAAAGTGCTATGCCTACTCAGATAGCCATTACGATATTCCTTTACTAGAAACTGTTGGCCACCCAGCAGTTATCAACCCAGATACTTTGTTACAAATTCGCGCAATTAGAGATAACTGGCCAATTCATGATTTCCGTCGAGCTCGAGCCTTGAAGGCTACTTTCGGACCGATTCTTGCCAGATTTGCCGCCGGAGTTACCTTTCTCTCACCAAGAGGCAGGCGTTCGAAGCAGTAACAAAAGGTCGGTAAAGTAGACCCCTTATGTCTGCTACTTCTTTTGCTGAGGAACTTCGCTCGCGCGATGACGCAGCAATTGCTGCGCTTTTTTCATTTAGACCAGATCTTCTATCGCCAGTTCCCTCTGATCTGTCCTCTCTTGCCGCTCGCGCAAACTCTGCGCCAAGTTTGATCCGGGCTCTTGAAGGACTTAATAAGTTTCAGCATGAAATATTGACTGCTGCCTGTGTACTTGCAGAACCATTTGGAAAAAATGAATTAACTGCAATTACCGACAAGGGTGCAAATCAAGTACTTGAAGAGCTTTGGCAACGCGCTTTGGCATATAAAGATGGTGCTAAATACCGTCTACCTGGAAATATAAGAAATTTAATTGGCGATGAACCAGCAGGTCTTGGACCTAGCTCACCAAGAAAAATCGATTTTAAAGATCTTAAAGAGGTCCCAACAGATTCAAATGCAGTTCTAAATCGCCTAGTTTGGGGACCCCCTCGTGGGCAAATCGGAAATGCAAAGAGCCCCGGTAAGCCAGTTGCTTGGTTACTAGAACGTGGTTATTTAGAAATTATGGATTCTCAGACAGTTGTTATGCCGCGAGAAGTTGGAATTCATCTTCGAGGTGGAAAGATTTATAAAGAGTTACAAGCTATCTGCCCACCGTTTGCTGGAACAACTCGCAAACAAAAAGATGTTGATCGTGCTGCGATTGCAAATATTTCAAGTTTCCTGCGCTGGTGTGAAGAGCTTGCCCATAACTGGTCAGATGAACCTCCGGTTGCCTTACGCTCAGGTGGACTAGGAATTAGGGATCTAAAGCGAAGTGCTGAGCACTTAGGCGTTGATGAAACTTGTGTTGGCTTTGTGGCCGAGATTCTTTATCTTGCCGGCTTAATAGTTATTGATACTGATGATCAAATACTTCCAACATCTGCTTTTGATATTTGGATGACAAGGTCACTTGAAGAACGTTGGCATGGCTTGGTTGGACTTTGGTTAGAGACTTCACGAGTTCCTGGCCTGATTGGCAAAGCAGATATAAAGAACATCGCACCGCTCGGACCAGAACTTGACCGTGCTGGAATTGCCTCTATGCGCCGAACAACGCTAAATCTCTTAATGCAAAACCAAGAACGCGATCCAGATCTTGCGGCAATTCAGGCGATAATCAAATGGCAGATGCCACAACGATTTAATGCTGAATACATTGAGTGGACATTGCGTGAAGCCGAATGGCTTGGAATTACTGGGCAAGGTGCAATCTCCACATTTGGTATTTCATTAAACGAAGGTGCTGAAGATTTAGGTGTTGAAGCTGCTCTTCCAAAACCAGTTGATCATATTTTGATTCAAGCCGATAACAGTGCAATTGCTCCCGGCCCACTCACAGTAGAGCTAGCAAACATGATTGGAACAATTGCCGATATCGAAAGTCGTGGCGGTGCTACGGTCTATCGATTTAGCGAAAGTTCTGTCAGGCGTGGACTAGATCATGGCCAAACTGGTGATCAAATAAAGGATTTCCTGAAGCGGACCTCTAAAACACCGATGCCACAACCTTTGGAATACTTAATCAATGATGTCTCAAAACGACATGGGAAACTGCGTGTTGGAACATCTAGTTCCTATTTGCGATGTGAAGACGAAGGTCTTATTCAACAAATACTCCATGACAAGAAGCTAGATCCATTACGCTTTAGAAAACTAGCGCCGCAAGTATTGATAACGGATACTGATATTGCTGAAGTAATTTTAGTTATCCGAGAAGCCGGTTATTTGCCAGCGGCAGAAAATGCAACTGGGATTTTAGTTTCGGCGCCAGCAATTCGCAGAGCAAAATCACGACCAAAGCCTCCTAGAGTTTTGAGTGAGATAAATACCCCTAGTGAAGTTGTCATTACATCAGCAGTTCGGGCACTTCGCGCTGGTGAAAAAGCTTCTGCCCATAAACCTCGTGAGATTCCACGAACGACTGCGAACGAGACTTTAGATCTTTTGCATCAATATATTGATGAGCAGGCAAGTCTGACAATTGGCTATGCCGATACCAATGGCGGCGTATCAAATCGATTGATTGACCCAATTTCGATCTCACTTGGGACCCTTATTGCTCGTGATCATGCGACTGGTGAAGTTCAAAACTTCCGAATTCCAAGAATCACCGGCGTCAGTTTGGCGAAGTAAGGCAGAATTAACCTATGACCATAATCCAAGACCTAAAAGCGCTAGTTGAGTTTGAATCTCCTAGCGAAGATTTAGGCGCTTGTCGCGGAGTAGTTGACCTAGCTGTTGGAATTGCAAATAAGAATCTTTCGGTTAAGGCAGAAGTAATTGAAGAAAATGGTCGTCCTGTTTTTTGGTGGGGCTCAAAGAATCCAGAAATTATTCTTCTGGCTCATTTAGATACGGTCTGGCCTAAAAATTCCTTCAAACCTCTTTGGCAAGAATCTGGCGATGTTGTTAAAGGCCCTGGAATCTTTGATATGAAAGCTGGCTTTCTCCAAGCGCTCTATGCGATTAAAGAAATACCGGGAGCCGAATCTAAAGTAGCCCTAATTGCCACGACGGATGAGGAACTTGGAAGTCAAAGTTCAAAGGAATTGATAAAAAGTATTAGTTCTAAGGCCAAAGCAGTATTAGTTCTAGAGGCATCACTAAACGGCAAGGTAAAGACAGGTCGCAAGGGTACTTCGATGTATCAAATTAAAATCCATGGTCGTGCATCCCATGCTGGACTTGAGCCAGAAAAGGGAATTAATGCCACCGTTGAAATTTCCCGAATTGTTTCAGAACTAGCAAAACTCGAAAATCCAGAGCATGGAACTACGGTAGTTCCAACTACCTTACATTCTGGAACCACAACAAATACTGTTCCTGCCCTTGCAGTCTTGGATCTTGATATTAGATCTTTCCTTTCATCTGAATTAAACAGAATTGATACTGCAATCAAATTACTCGCAGCCCAGAATCCTGAAGCCCGAATTGAGATCACTGGTGGAATAAATCGTCCACCACTTGAAATTTCATCCACCAAAGCGCTCTATGAAAAACTTGAAGCCGTCGCGAAATCTATTGGAATGGATCCAATTGGTCATGCCTCGGTAGGTGGCGCCAGTGATGGAAACTTTGCTGCAGCTGCTGGGGCTCAAGTACTTGATGGTCTTGGGGCGGTAGGCGATGGCGCTCATGCACCACACGAACAAATTTTGCTCTCATCAATCCCGACGCGAGTAACTCTCCTAACTGCTTTTATTAAGGAACTTATTCGTGACTGATGGCCCATTAATTGTTCAAAGTGATAAGACACTTCTCCTTGATATAGATCACCCACAAAGTGATGAATGCCGAAGAGCAATTGCAGCTTTTGCTGAACTAGAGAAGTCACCTGAACACATCCATACCTACCGATTAACATCACTTGGATTATGGAATGCACGTGCTGCAGGCCATGATGCTGAGCAAGTAGTGGATGTTTTACTTAAGTATTCAAGATTTGCTGTTCCGCATGCGCTATTAGTTGATGTCGCAGAGACTATGTCTCGTTATGGTCGCCTTCGCCTAGAAGCACATCCTGTTCATGGATTGATCTTGGCATCAAATGATCCCGCAGTACTTCGAGAAGTAACGCGAGGCAAGAAGATCGCCCCGATGCTAGGCCTGCAATTAGATGAAGAAACCATTGTGGTTCACCCAGGTCAGCGTGGTTTTCTAAAGCAAGCACTTCTTAAACTTGGTTGGCCAGCAGAAGACTTCGCTGGATATGTAGACGGTGAAGCCCACAAGATTGGTCTAGTTCAAGATGGTTGGACTATTCGTCGCTATCAGGAACTTGCTGCTGAAGGTTTTTGGCATGGTGGTTCCGGCGTAGTAGTACTTCCCTGTGGTGCTGGTAAAACTATTGTTGGAGCCGCAGCAATGGCTCATGCTCAAGCAACAACTTTAATTTTGGTTACAAATACCATAGCTGCTCGTCAATGGCGCGATGAATTACTTCGAAAAACTACCCTCACTGAAGATGAGATCGGTGAATACTCTGGAACAAAGAAAGAAATCCGCCCTGTAACGATTGCTACTTATCAGGTTATGACTACCCGCAAGAAGGGTGTCTATGCCCACCTTGATCTCTTTGATGCGATCGATTGGGGCCTAATTATTTACGATGAAGTTCACTTACTTCCAGCTCCAATTTTTCGCTTTACTGCAGATATTCAATCTCGTCGCCGCTTAGGTTTAACTGCCACCCTGGTCCGAGAAGATGGAATGGAAGGCGAAGTTTTTTCACTAATTGGTCCAAAGCGCTATGACGTACCTTGGAAAGAAATTGAATCTCAGGGATATATCGCACCAGCCGATTGTGTTGAAGTCCGGGTAAATTTAACAGAAGCCGAACGTCTGGCATATGCAACAGCTGAGCCAGAAGATCGCTATCGATTCTGTGCCACAACTGTAACAAAGCGCAAAGTAGCAATAGCTCTTGCTAAGCAACATGAAGGTGAGCAAGTACTAATTATTGGTCAATATATCGATCAGCTAGATGCGCTCAGTGAAGAACTTGGGGTGCCACTAATAAAGGGCGACACTCCACTCAAAGAACGTGAGCGATTATTTGATCTCTACCGTAAAGGCGAGATTAAGTGCCTGGTAGTTTCAAAGGTTGCCAACTTTTCAATTGATTTACCTGAAGCAACTATTGCAATTCAAGTCTCAGGAACTTTTGGCTCTAGACAAGAAGAAGCCCAGAGACTTGGTCGAGTGCTACGTCCAAAAGCCGATGGCCGTGGTGCGCGTTTCTATTCTGTTGTTGCTAGAGACACTGTTGATCAAGATTTTGCCCAAAATCGTCAACGCTTTTTAGCTGAACAAGGTTATGCATATCGCATCATTGATGCTGACGAAATTCTGAGCAAGAACCAGGATTAACTCTTTTTAATTGCCGCTCTAAATCTTTCTGGGTCTACTCGAAAGAAATCGTGTGGTTTTCCATCAATTAAAATCACCGGTACTTGTTCACCATATTGCTGCTCAAGGACTTGATCATCATCAATTAAGATCTTTTCGATTTCAAAATCAAATTCGCCTTTTAAACCATTCAGGGTGTCCATAGCAACATCGCAAAGGTGGCAATTAGTCCGTGAATAAACTGTAACTATCCTCAATTTTGCCTCTTAATATCAATCCTTGGGTGGTGGCTATCCTCTCAGACTGCTACCGTTTTGGGTGTGCGCGCCCGCTATTTCCTCTTAATCTCAGCTCTGCTGGGAGGCGCTTTTATAGCGCCAGCAAGCGCTTTGCCACTACAGGTTAAGTCGATTGATGCGCCCTTTGTTTATTTCTACGCTGCCCCTAGTACTTCAAAAACAGCTTTAGTTAAAGAACAAACTCCTGAAAAATTTACTTCCCTAGAAAAGCAATCTACTTTTATTGTTAACTTCAACACGATCCCAGATGCTTATAAACCTGCAATCCAGGCAGCGATCGATGTTTGGTCAGAAAATTTCGTTTCTTCAGTACCCATAAATATCAATGCAACATGGGAACGGGTGGCCACTCCTGGCGTCCTTGCCGCAGCGAGTCCAGGCCGTTTTCATTCTGGCTTCACAAATATTCCAGATAAAGATCTTTGGTATGCCTCAGCACTTGCCAATGCAATCGCAGGCAAAGATCTAGATCCAGCCAGACCTGAAGTAACTATTCGTATTAATTCAGTTAATGCCTCCTCACTTTATTTGGGGACGGATGGAAATTGCCCCAAAAATCAATATGACTTGGAGTCGATGATTCTCCACGAGCTTGGACATGGGCTTGGTTTCTTATCTAATAGCGATTACTTCCCCATTTCATTAGTGGGAAATATCCAGCAACCAACTCCATATGATGCCTACTCCCAGCTACCCGATGGCCGCAGACTTATGGATCTTCCTACCCCGTCTTATGAATTAGGTACTGCTTTAACTTCTTTACTCGTATGGTCTGGTGCAAAAGGAACAGCAGCAAATAATGGCGTGAAACCAAAACTTTATACCCCTGCAGTTTGGGAACAAGGATCTTCGGTAAGTCACTTGGATGAATCCACTTTTGCCCAAAGTAGTACTGACGCCGTAATGACACCAAACCTTGCACCGGGAGAAGTTTTCCATTCACCTGGTCCAATTGCATTAGGAATGCTGCAAGACATGTTGGTCAAGCCACCTGCTGGAAGGCCTTCTGGTCTGCCACAAGTAGTTAGAAATCCCAAAGCACTTGTAGGTGATAAGTCAGCGGTCCTTACTTTTGACCCACCAATAAATGCTCGTACGGCGCAAGTATCTGCATATGTTGTCACCTATGGAAACATAACAAAGACCTTCACAACAAGCCCGGCGGAAGTAACTGGTTTAGTAAATGGAGTTACATATACGTTCTCGATTTCAGCAAAAAATGACATAGGGCTCTCTGATCCGGTCTCAACCAACTCAATTACGCCAGAAAAAACTTGGAACAGCTCAATTCTTGATGCTTCGGCAGATGGCAAGTATTTAGCTACTGGTGTTTATGCCGGAAATACTGTGGTGGCTTATTCTGATTCAACCCGGGGAAATTTAAAACTAGCCACTTACGTAAAAAATAAATGGAGTATTCAAGTTGTAGACAAAGCCACCAAAAGTGGATCTGTATCACTTTGCGTTAGCAAAGTATCTGGGAAAGAAGTACTAAATCTCTTTTACGCAGATCTTACTAATAAGGATTTACGCACCGCTGCCTATGATGGAAAAAAGTGGGCGCTCTCAGTTGTTGATGGAAATGGTCCAAAGATTCAGGACTATAAAGAGCAGGTAAGAGTTAAGAGTGCAAGTGATGTAAGTGTTACCAATGCTTGCGCTTACACCCCAGCTGGCTTACAAGTCTTTTATCGTGATGAATCGCAAGGAATCCTTCTTGGGGCTTCAAAGTATAAGAATGAATGGAAGTACGAAATTATTGATGGTGATAGCACCCTAGCTGACCGCTCCACTGCCGACGTCGCCTTCCACCTTCGTGCAACAGCAATTGATAACCGCGTATATCTTTTTTATGACGGAGTTTTGTCAGTAAACCAGGAACATCAAGCACTTCGTGGGGAAGTTCGATTGGCCTATCGCGACTCTATTTATCCTGAGGATTGGAAATACCAAGTAGTGCAAGCAAGTACGGCCAATAGCGTTGTGGCTGGATATGACCTATCACTGTTCCAATTGAACAAGGTTATTTACGGAAGTTGGCTTGCAGCATCTGGTTTGTCGCTACCTGCACCAAATCAAGTGCAATGGTCACAGTTAACAAACATCAGCGCTCCAGGACTCAAATCAACTGATCTATTTGGAACGCCAAGTAGTCCAATTGCAATTGATGATAAACAAATTACTTTCGGTTGTCAGAGTCGTTTGTGTGTTCTTACCAAGTCAGATCAGTCAATCAAATTAGTTTCTACTGCAAACTTTGATGCTTCTGCAAAGGCAGAATGGATTACTGTCAATGGGGTTAAAAATATTTTGGTTGCTAGCGGGGGTAAGTTAACTTTATTTCGCAAGGCCTAAGATATTTATTCCATAGCCATCTGAGCGCTCAGTTATTACGATCGGGCCAATCCCAGATTGCCAAAGAACTGAAATTACATTCCCTTGGAAGTAGCTTGCTCGAGTGATAGCTCCGGCCTTGTTATATTCAATAAGTACTGGGATTGCACTCTTTGGCTTCCAAGAGGTTATTCCTTTTATTGCTCCCTTAGAAATAAAACTCTTCATACTTCCAGTGCCGGCCTTTATTGTTGTGATTGCTGGAGCAACTACAGCTTTGGAAGTTACTCTTGTAAATTTAGTAAATTCTCCGGTTTGAGAGACCCGAACTGTGAAACGTTGATCTTCGATTAAACCACTCACCAGCAATGTAGTTCCATCGAAAGTTACAGAATTTGGATTAACAACACCGCCCGCATCATATGAATAGGTGGCAACTAATTGGCCCGTGAGCGAGACTTTCCAGGCCATAAGTTGGGTAAGTGAGTTATTTGAATTTGTTATTGGATCAATAACTACATTATCAATATTGACTGTTGTTGAATCTGGCGCGGTAGGGATTGGTGGGGTGGCAGGGATTGCAGATGCCCCAAATACCCAAAAAGAACCCACTTTGTCGCGGACCACAGCTGTTGCAATTTCATCGCCAATTGAACCCAAGTGAAGATCCCAAAGATGATTGCCTGTTGGGTCGATTGAGGCAATAAAGCCATCACTTCCGCCAAGGTAAGAAGATGTGGTTACTTGCGAGGCAGTAGATGATTCAACTGTTCCAACTAAAGCAATTTCAGTAGCAGTGGTTGAAACAGCAGATATCTGATCACCTGAAGAGCCAGATAGTGTCGTAATTAATATGGGTTTTACTGGAAGTACCTTAATAACCTTGGTCACTGCACTTGCGGGAGAGATAGAAAGAATTGTTATTAGGGCAGTTATAACTAAGTTCTTTGTTTTCACGCTAATTCCTGCGAGCGATCGCGGGCGGCAGTCATTGCGGTCTTTATTAGATTACCTAGTTCGCCTTCACTAAATTTTGCGAGCGCAGCAGCAGTAGTTCCATTTGGACTAGTTACATTCTCGCGAAGTTTTGTCGCACTTAAGCCGCTCTCGCTCAACATTCCAGCTGAGCCCACAATGGTTTGCACTGTGAGGGCTGTGGCATCTTCTTGGCTTAGGCCAAGCTCTGTAGCGGCCTTGATCATCTCTTCAACGAATGCGAAGAAGTAGGCAGGACCAGAACCTGAGACGGCAGTTACTGCATCCTGAAGATTTTCACCGACAATAATTACTTTGCCGCATGCCTTTAGAAATGTTTCTACAAAAGTGATTTGTTCGGCGCTGACCTTGCTACCAACTGAAAGAGCGGCCATTCCTTTGCCAATAAGTGTTGGGGTATTTGGCATTACTCGAATTACCGCAATATTTGAATCAACTTTAGATTCAATAAATTCTGTCTTCTTGCCGGCAGCAAAGGAGATTAATAGTGACCCAGATTTGAACTTAGAGCCCACCTCATCTAGTAACGCTCCAAGATCCTGAGGTTTTACTACCAGAAGCACAACATCACTATGCCCGGCTAACTCTGAAAGCTCTATTGCCTTAGCGCCATACTTCTTGCTTATTTCCCTGGCTCTATCTTCCCTTTTTTCAGCAAATGAAATCTGTGAGCCCTTTAGTCCTGCACTTACTAACCCAGCTAGGAGTGCCTCTCCCATAACGCCAACACCAATAACACCTACTTGGTATTTGCTACTTTCAAGGCTGCTCATATCTCAAGCCTACCTAATTGCCTTAATTCCGATGTGCTAATTTATTGATTAAGCCCTAGGCTCTCTCACTGTGCCTGAGGTTAATCCGAACTTTGCCCGCGACTGGGTTGAATTTGCTGACCCCGCCAATGCTGAAGAGCTCTATAAGTGTGATCTAACTTGGCTCACTTCATATTGGACCTGTATCTACGGAAATGGTTGCTGTGGAATTGATGCCGATAAGCCTGATGCTGGCTGTTGTTCAGATGGTGCTTATTACTCAGATCAAGAAGATGAAGAGCGCACTCAGAAAGTAGCAAAGCGCATTACAAAAGATATGTGGCAATTTTTTGACGAAGCACAACCCAAGAAGCAAAACGGGAAATTCCAAATTTCAGAAGTTGGCTTAGATAAAGACCGCAAAACCCGCAAGATAAATGACTCCTGCATTTTCCTTAACCGAGTAGGCCATGAGGCCCCTGGATATACCGGATCATTTGGTTGCGTGCTGCACCATTTAGCAGAAAAAGAAGGCATCCATTTTGTTGAGACCAAGCCAGATGTTTGTTGGCAGCTTCCAATTCGCCGTAGTTTTGAGCAACGTGAATTTGGTGATCAAGAAATCACCGTAAATGTTATTGGGGAGTACGAACGACTTGCATGGGGCGATGGCGGCGCAGATTTCGCTTGGTACTGCACTGGAAATACTGAAGCCCACGTCGGTACTGAACCGGTATACATTTCAAATAGACCAGAGTTGGTAGCACTCATGGGGCAAGCTGCATACGATGTCTTGAAAGGACATTGCGATGCTCGGATTGAAGCCATCCGACTGTTGAAAGCTGAGCAAGATAAACGCTCACTCCCACTCTTTATTATTCATCCGGCAACAGTTGCTGCTAAAGGTTAATTTAACGCCTTTTTATCAATTCTTGCAGTAACTGCCATATGTGGAACTGTAAGGGCCCAAACAACGACTAATAAAGTCCAAAAATAGTTTGCGCTCAGGTCATGCTTACTAATCAGAATAATCAAAGAAACTACAAGGGTTAATACCAGTGCTGGAATTCCAGGAATTACTGCTGCTCTAAATGACTTAACTGGGGAGTTAAGCAAGGCAAATGAAATAGATTTTGGCAGCAAGAGTGTTAAGCGCGCAGTGTGGCGTATTGCGTGCCAACACCCAAAATACATTGCAAATGCCACAAGTGGTGGAGCAAATAAACTTAAGAGCCCTAGGAGTACTAGATCGAGAATTTCTCTATATCTCTTGTCATAAATTAAGAAAAGAACGGCAGCAACCGTCAGTAGAAGTACAAGCAATCTGAGCTGCATTTCGAAATTGCCAGCCCAATCAATTAGTTTTGGGTTTACTTGTTCTAACGCACTCTTACTTGAACTTTGCGTGAGGGGAATGAAAACCGGGAGCGAGCCCGAAGCAAGTGCATAAAGTATTTGAGTTGGTTTTCGAAGTCTAGTTAGGCCTGACAATCTATCTAATTCATTTATATACGCTGCATCACCAAAACCAAAATGCAGAGCGGACATCAATAAGACAAGCTCAAAACCCCACACGTTCCAGGTAAAGATTGAAAATGCCGCTAAAACAGCAGTCAATACATACAGCAAAATGATAATCACCATTTTTATCTTTGAAGTGCTTCTCATTGCGATCAAATGATCAACTGCCCCGTGAGGGATCCCAACAGCAAGAGCAAATGTTGCGATTACAACTTGCCATCCAAGTGAGCTAGAACCAAGGAGCGGTCGTAAGACTAGTGAAAGAACTATTCCAATAAAAATACATGTTGTAGAAAAGGTGCGGACACTTTGAAATACCTTTAGCGCACCGGAATTCATTGCACTAGTATATTGATTGAAGTAAAGGGGGAACCATGCTCAAGTGGAGTTATATGGCGATGTTGCTCTTTACTATTTGTGGCTCCTTTTGGCTAGAAATTGTTCTAAAAGTCGGAGTTCTTAAACGAATCTATCGCGTGATTTTAAGCATTCTTCCTGTAGCAATACCTTTTATAATTTGGGATGCCTACGCAGTTTCAAATAAGCATTGGAGCTTTGACAGTAATCAAATTCTTGGAATTTATGGGCCATTCAAAATCCCCTTAGAGGAATTTCTTTTCTTCATAATCGTTCCGATTGCGGCAATTATGACAATTGAAGGTGTCCGCGCCGTTAAGAAACATTGGCCAGTCGGGGATGAAAAAGAATGATTTATACCGATATTGCTCTTGGTTCAGTAATCGCTGCCGTCTTTTTTGACCTATATGGAATTAAAACTCAACTCTTAACTAAATCTATTTTTTGGACTTCATACGCAATTATTTTACCTTTTCAATTAATTACAAATTGGTGGCTAACATCTAGAGATATTGTTATGTATAACCCTGATGCAATAATTGGCACTAGAGTCGCTGCGGCGCCAATTGAGGATTTATTATTTGGCTTCTCACTAGTTCTCGCCGTAATGGGAATGTGGGTCTACTGGGGCAGAAAAGGAATTGGTAGAAAAGATTAATTATTTGTTAATTGCAGCGTATGCAATTAATGCAACTAAAACTACTAAAGAAATATACTTAACAACTTTCATTTCAAGGATCTTCTTTGTTGGGGCTAGCCAACTCATGAGCAGAATCAATGCTCCAGGAATAACTATTAACAAGCTATGGGTCAACACATTGGAATGGCCTGTCTGATACCGAAGGTTAATTAGGCCAAGCGCGATTAGTAGATATCCACCCCAACGATAATTTGTCATGATAAAAGAATAACCAATCTCTAATAGAAATAGGGCGGCTCCGCTTGGGAGCCGCCCTATTTTTAACTTATTTGATCAGATTAGTGATCTTCCTTCATTCCTTCAGCTGCAGACT